>CALFDU010000070.1 GCA_937950315.1 uncultured Saprospiraceae bacterium
TATTTGTATTCTAATTTTTCTCCATCCGGATAAGTATACTCAACTACCCGATCCCAGCTATCGTATGCTGCTTCATTTACGTAAGTAAAGACGTTGGTACGATTGATCATTACAGTCCTAATCGTTTTGGTAGGATTGCCATACTCATCAAAGAAATATTCTCTTCCTCCCGTTGCATCTTCCATCAACCATATACGACCTACTCTATTGAAACTATCTTGCGGCGTGCCGTAATGGATAATCACTTTGTTTTGAAAATGTTTAGGATAATCGATTTGTACCAATCGCTCCTTATCGTACTTATATCGGATGGAACCATCTTCACTTATCACATCGCGAATGGTTGCAGTAATCCTATCCGTCAAATTTCCAGCCTTGTCATATTTCAATTCCGTCAATCCGGCATCAGGCACTTTTACCGTAACTCTCCTTCCCAACTTGTCATAGCTATAGAGTGTTTCATTATTGAAGTGATCTACAATTTTTACAACTTGGTTGAACCCATCGTATTCATAATTCCTCCAAATGTCTCCATCCGATCCTTCATACTTTTCCGCCACGATATCTCCACGAAGATTAAAGTAATGGACTTCTTTCAAGCCCAAAGGATGCGTAATTTCCGTTGTTAAATATCTTCTGCCATCATTGGCAGTTTTCAATCCATAGCTATATAGAGTAACTGCCCCATAGGTATCTTCAGATCGCACAACTCTATCCATTACATCAAATTCAAACAGGCTTGGATTTATCGGATTTGCTTGTGTATTTAATGTTTGTTCAATACCTAGATTTTCTGTCAAAGGAAGACTTATGGCATCATACCTACCTAGTTCATCAAAGGCTTCCGTTCCAGAAACAATCATTTTTGCTGCACTTGAAGTCCCTGAATGAATGTTTGCATCTACCTTGGTCTGAATCGCCCTAAACAAGCCATCCTCAAATTCAAAAGTTCTTAAGTCTTCTTCTTGTGTTGGATCAAAATGATAAGCGACTCCGTATGCATTTCCACCCCCAGGATAATATTCATAGCGGATCGAATATTCCTGTCCGCTTGCGATTTCTTTTGGATAGACGACTGACTGGTCTCTCCCATTTTCATCGAGCGTAAACAATGTTGTATTCTGATTTACATCCGTATGGGAAATCATCTCATTATAAAAATATTCATACTCGTAAGATTCTTCTTCACCGTATCCATTTCTTTCATAAACAAGGTATTGATGCTCTTCTTCGTCATAAGCATATTCAAACTCCAGACGTTCATTGTCATAGTTTTCTGGATTGATTTTACCTATTACATTTCCATATTCATCATAGGTCAATGTCGTCACCGCCGTTCTTTGATCATCTACCAATTCACGGAACTCCAAAATATCTCCATTTTCATTTAAAACAAACTCTGTACTTCTGTGAAGAACATCATTGCCATAAATCTCTTCTAAAATCATGTTACCAACAAGATATTTTTCTTCATCGTATTGATAATCGGTAAGTGTAGTTAATATACTTCCGGTTTCATCGATATCAATATATTTGGTTGCATTTCCATAAAGGTCATATTCATATTGATAGGTTCTTGTCAAAAATTCATCCTGTCCTTCAAAAGTTTTTATTTTCTTTTGTAGCAAAGCGGGAAAACACATACCATCATCTCTTTCATCGAAGTTTGGAGGCAATAACAAACCTGTTTCTATATCAGTCAAACCATAATTGTATTCTGTTTCCTGGTATAAATTATTTTCTCCATCCAAAATGGCTTCTTGCTTTTTCAATCCCTTTCGATAGAAGTCATTGACATGGTATTCGGTTACAATTTGTCTTAAAATTTCTTCGTCTTCATTTTGATATATGTCTTTTACTTCTGCAAAGCCATGGAGTATTCTCTCGTGTCTATCATAGTATGGATTCTCGTATTCAAAAGAACGGTAGCTTACGTCCAGTCCATCTCCAGCAACGCCATCATCGACAACCAAATCAGACATGACCCATTTGGAAAATGGCATACTATGGGTATTTCCTTCAAGCTTATAGTCAATGGCGAAAGATCCACCCAAAGGAGTGGTTATTTGCTTCAACAGATTTGTTCGTTGAATCATGGAAGTCTTTGACGTCAAATTACCATCATCCCCATTTGCGCTAAGCAAATCAACAAAGCCATCACCATCAATATCAGCAAAACTTCTGTTTACACTACTGGTTCCTTGACCTGAAGATCCCACAACATTGATGCACACTTTTATGAACACAAACGGAATACATGCTGTCGCACCAATATTCAATGACTCACCGATAGAAGTACCACTATCAATCTTATCCATTTCAGAGAGCGTAACAGCATTGGTGAAGCCACTACCAGTATTAAATCTCACCACCAATGGTTCTGTACTCACAATCATATCGGGCAATGCATCATTATTAAAATCAGTAAAACCAGAAAGGCTTTGATTACTCGTGATCGAAACACTGAGTCCAGCAGTATAACTGTTGTTGTCATAACTAATGCCTACTCCACCCCCTCCGTCAAGAGCATCTCCTGTACTTATGTCAGTAAAACCCCATAAGGTCCGGTCGGCAAAATCATAACCCAAATTCAAAGCAACTTCTCCACCTTCCCAGATCTTATCTTCTAGTCCGTCCCCATTTATATCTGCAAATGTGTGTTTCGTCCAATCGGTGTCTTTGGCAAGGTTACCTGAGATACCGATAGAGTTTGTTGAGGAACGAAAAGCACCTCTGGATCCAGCCATTTTACCTTTCTGCGTGGCCTTCATCCGTGAAGTAGACTTATTGGTTCCTTTACCAGGTGAAGCTCCTACATTCTTGGCACTCGTATGAATATATGAGCCTCCAATACCACCACCAAAAGCAAAACTCCTCGCTAAATGTGTACCCCAATTGTGTACCCGCGATCGACCAGAAAGCCCTCCTCTCGGACCGGTATATTGAATACTGTTTTCATATAAAATATCTGGATATCGATCTCCATTCAAATCAGAAATATCCACCAAACTCCATGATTTACCTGGAGTAGCACCTCCACCTGCATCTACTTGACCTACCGCTCCTCCTGCAGCAACAGCATGGCTATCTGATTTGGTTTTTAGATTGACCGTTGTAAATGCTCCTGCCGTTGGAGGATCAACCCTACCAAGGTCTACGTCTTGATTTCCATTACGAGAAGAAGAAAACCCAAAGGCATTTACAAAAGTGAGAGCATCTGATCCCTGCCATGCCAGGCTTTTAGGATCAGACCTCATCACTAAAAATAGCTCATCAAAATCAACATTATTCATAGATATCATGGTAGAATCTACATCCTCTTCAATCAACAATGTATCGCCGGCTACCCCATCTTCATCAAATTCAAGCGCTGCTAACATGATTCCTGACTGCCCTCTTCCATCATTGGCGTTATAGACAAACTGACTCCAGCCTCGATATGGATAGTAGTTTTGTGAATTAAAATCTTCTCTCCTAGAAAAGGAAGAACAATCAATTTCTGTTGTATCACCGTCCATAACATAGACGCAGCGCTCAAGTATAAAACCTGCTAAATTCTCTGGATAGCATAATTCTGTAAAAAGTGTATCCCCCTGCTCAACTTCTATTTCCAAACGATAATCACCGTCAGCATTTTTACTGTCAACTCTTTGCACCTGATCTTCTTTGGACAAAATCTTGGAATTATAAAACACCTCTCCGTCTGGTAAATTATTATTTAAAACCTGTGCTATTAACTCTGCGTTTCCAGTTTCCGGAACAACAAAACCAGAACCAAACTCAACCGGCACATTAAAGCTTTTGTATGTAACAGTTGGACAGAAGCTTACAACAGGATCCCCATTGGTATTTAACGCATCACTACCATCCGCAAACGACGTATAGGTGAAACTTGGATTCCATAAAATCTTAGGCCAATCAATATTACTTTTTGAATCTACAAAACAATCAACCGATGTAGATTCCGTTACAGTCAACCCGCTTAAATCAAGCTCCATATCAACCACTTCCAATGGTGCAAATACAGTATCCCACACAACGGCTCCTCTCAACTGCAACCAAACAGAATCCGAAGTAATGGGCTTTTGAAATCTTCCACCAAAATCCACTTCACCATCTTTTACAAAAATATTGTCTTGATTGGACGACAACAAAAAATCACTACTTGCTTGGTATTCATAATTTGGAATACCATCCACATTCAGTTCCGCACTATCCTCATCAACATAGGTAATAATTGGATCCCAATTCACATGATCGCCATGGCCATTGTACACAGAATGTACTCTGAAGAAAATAGAATCACCTTTAGAGATATTTATGTTTGAAACTCCCGTTGGATTCTTAGGACTAAAGTCATCTTCTTGAATCCTTTCCCTCCAAAGTTCGTTTGACTGATGTTGAATCATGACCAAAACACCATCGCGATATTCCGTTTCAGGACCTTCAGGCACGTCTACCAAATTTAGCGAACCCGATATTGAAATCATTCCACCGTGTGGTGCTTCCCACAACTTCACTGCATCATGCAGAGGATTGGCATTTTCCAAATTGGATTGTTCATCGGGATCGACTTCCACCAAAGAAGGATCCAAGGGTTCGCCAATGAAAATCGGGCTTGCCGTCTGTGCACTTGACAGACCAAACGTCGGTCGGTTGTTGGCATCCAATGAATTAAAGTATACTTTTTTATTATGCACAATGTCGATCAATTCATCCCCATTGTAATCAGCCATATATGTTGTGATATTGGTAGTAGTATTACTATAAGAATACCCAAAGAATCCACTGACAGCACTCCCAAGTCCTACGTTCACCTCCGCACCTACATTGAATGAAGTTGAATTGGACAAGCTAAAATCATTCAAACCTGTGATTTCTAATTTGTTGGCACTGAACCCATAGGTTCCAGTTTCAATGGGATTGAGGTTTGGTCGATAAAACAATTTTCCATCTTCCTTCCAT
>CALFDU010000071.1 GCA_937950315.1 uncultured Saprospiraceae bacterium
TGGTAAATAAGCCGCTTTGGTCCAACCAGTAGGCAACCTTCTAGAATAATATAAATCGTAACTATCGTAGTTGCCATGTGGACCTACTGAAAATATCATCAAGCTATCGTCCGCCATCAATGCAGGGTGACCTACATTCACTCGTTCTTCAAAAAATGATATGGCAATCGGATCAGTCCACATGCCTCTGTCCTTGGTACTCATATAAATACGGCAATGTTTATCCCTTAGCTCCATCTCTTCACAACGCGTATAATAAATCTCATCCCTTCTAGAATTTAACACTGCCGAACCTTCATGTTCACTAGTATTTATGATAACATCATATGGCTTGACTTCATTGCTGTTCAAATCCAACAAATACAAATTGGAATAAAAATTTCCTGACCACTCATAGGTCAAAGGCTCATTGTTATCTGCGGGTCTATCGGAAGAAAACAACAATTTATCTTCCTCAATGAGAAAAGGACTATACTCGTTGTATTGCGAATTTCCTTTCGGACTTACAAGTTCGTAGGATGGGTCTGCCTTATATTTTTTATTATCTACAATCGATTTTAGACTACGATAGCCTTCTGTATATTCTGGTATGTTATTTTTCCGTGCAAGGTCTCCAAACATAGCCAAAGATTTATCGTATTCTTCGTTTTGTTTGTATGCCTTGGCAAGTGCATATCTACATCTATCTTGATCAGAAAGTCTTAGAGATTTCTCGTACCATTCAATGGCAGAGCCGACATCGCGCACTGCCATGTGAGACTGACCTGCGAGATATGCGATATATGATTTTGAATCTGGATTGCCTGCCTTGTTGTATTCGGAGGACAACATTTTTATAGCCTTTGAATATTGCTTCAATTCATAAGCTTCTCCCCCAGTCGCAACTTTACGTTGTACATCACAAGCTTGGGTAAGGACCAAAAAAAATACAATACATGCGATCTGCTTCATTTCTTAAGAAAACTTATTGTTTACAAAGAAAATAACTATAATCGAATGTATTGTATTTTATAGTACTTAAAGAAAATTATCAGAGGTAAGACTTCATAGAGTCCTTATTTGCTGATTTTCTTAGCCTTCTCAGGGCTCTTTCTTTTATTTGTCTTACTCTTTCTCTTGTCAAACCATACAATTCACCAATCTCTTCTAGTGTCAGTGAAGAATGTCCGTTTAACCCGTAATAAGAAGAAAGCACCTCTACTTCTCTTGGAGAAAGCAATGACAAACCATGCTTCAATTCATCTTTCATTGATTGAGCCATCAATCCTAGGTCTGGCATATCCTGATCATCATCATTGAACAAGTCTATCAAAGTAGCATCGCCTTCATCTCCACCTACTGGAGCATCCATAGACAAGTGTCTGATTCCTCCTTTTAATAAATTGGTTACTTCTTTTGGCTTAATATCTAATAATTCTGCCAATTCTTCATTACTCGGCTCTCTTTCAAACTCTTGCACGAATGAAACATAGGCTTCATTCACTTTTTTATAAGAACTCACCTTATTCAACGGTAATCTTACCAATCTACTATATTCTACAATCGATTGTAAAATCGATTGTCTAATCCACCAAACTGCGTAAGAGATAAATTTAAATCCTTTTGTTTCATCAAATCTTTTAGCAGCTTTCATCAAGCCCACATTACCCTCATTGATCAAATCACTCAGTGAAAGTCCTTGATTTTGGTATTGTTTAGCTACTGAGACAACGAAACGCAAATTTGCCTGTGTCATTCTTTCCAATGCCTCGCTATCGCCTTCTCTGATTTTTTTTGCAAGCGTCGCCTCCTCATCGGGTGTCAATAGATCTATCTTACTGATATCATTAAGATATTTATCCAATGCTACACTCTCTCTGGAAGTGATTTTGTTCGTGATTTTTAATTGTCTCATTATTTATTTCCTTTACTTATTGACAAACTCAATAAAATAACTTATAGTTTATATACTTTATTACAATTGATTCGTGCATATAGTTTCAGTTAATGCAAAAAAAATTCCAACAAGTCAATAGACAAGCTGGAATTTCTTTATTTCTACTTAAATGTAAGCTATTTTACTACTCTGCCTTCTTTTCATCTCTAGGATTTGGCAATAAAGCTTTTCTTGATAATCTCATCTTTCCATTCTTTGGATCAATGCCTATCAATTTAACCTTTACTGAATCTCCTTCTGAGAATACTTCACTTACGTCATTAATTCTTGTATGCGATATCTCAGATACGTGTAATAAGCCTGATTTCCCTTTGAAATCAACAAAGACACCGTAAGGCATGATTGAAGCCACAATCGCATCATACTCATCACCTACTGAAGGCTCAAATGTAATGTCGTCGATTCTCGCTTTCGCTTCATCAATTCCTTGCTTGTTTGTACTTGAGATAGAAACGATTCCTTTATCATCAACCTCTTCAATGTTGATAACAGTACCCGTTTTCTCTTGAATATCTTGAATAATCTTTCCTCCTGGGCCGATTACCGCACCAATAAAGCTCTTATCAATCGTCAATTCGATCATTCTTGGAGCATGTGGCTTAAGATCTTCTCTTGCAGCTTCAATGGTTTTATCCATTTCTCCTAAAATGTGCAATCTTGCTGCTTTGGCTTGCTTCAATGCTTTTTCTAGCAAATCATATGGCAATCCATCAATTTTGATATCCATCTGACATCCTGTGATACCTTCAGTTGTTCCTGTAACTTTGAAGTCCATATCACCCAATGCATCCTCATCTCCTAAAATATCAGTAAGAATCATGTTCTTATCTCCTTCTGAAATCATACCCATTGCGATTCCTGAAACAGGTCTCTTCAATTTGATTCCACCGTCAAGAAGAGCCAATGACCCTGCACATACCGTTGCCATTGAAGACGAACCGTTTGATTCAAGTATATCTGATACAATTCTAATCGTATATGGATTCTCATCTGGCAATACTTGCTTAATAGATCTTCCAGCAAGATTCGCGTGCCCTACTTCTCTTCTTCCT
The DNA here is from genome assembly GCA_937950315.1 of uncultured Saprospiraceae bacterium. Taxonomy (GTDB): domain Bacteria; phylum Bacteroidota; class Bacteroidia; order Chitinophagales; family Saprospiraceae; genus JAHDBF01. The sequence continues at coordinate 2,989 of CALFDU010000071.1, forward strand.
GGTCCTCTCATTGGCTTTGTTTCACCTACTGAAAGTGCTGGGAAGTTGTAATGCAATATAAAATTGTCATACCCAGACTTCAAGGCAGTATCAATCATCTGCTTATCAAGCTTTGTTCCCAAAGTCATAGAAGCCAATGCTTGTGTTTCTCCTCTATTAAAGATAGCAGATCCGTGAGCACTTGGTAGGTAATCAATTTCAGTCCAGATTGGTCTTACATCTTCTGGCCCTCTTCCGTCTAATCTTTCATTGGTATCAAGCATGTAACCTCTGATCAACTCCTTTTGAAGTTTTTTGAAGTATGGTGATACAAATGATAATTTATCTGCAGCATCTTCTCCGTCAAATTTCTCAGCAGCAGCTTCTTTTAAAGCTTCTTTTACTTTTTCAAAACCTTTCTTACGTTGTTTCTTGTTCAAGTTTTGCTTTGCAACATCAAGAATTCCAGCAGATGCTGTTTCTGTAACAAATGCCAAAACCTCATCATCCTTAGCAGGTTCTTCGATTTCTCTCTTTATCGCCTTATCTCCCACCAATTTAGCCAACTCATGCTGTGCAGCACATTGTGCTTTGATCGCATCATGACCAATTTTGATTGCTTCGATCAGTTCATCCTCTTGGATTTCTTTTCCTTCTCCTTCAACCATGGTAACATCAGCCTCGGTAGCTCCTACAACAATTTCCATTGAAGCAGTTTCCAATTGAGATCTTGATGGATTCACAACATAATTTCCATCAATCTTTGCCACTCTTACCTCTGAAATTGGTCCAGCAAACGGTATGTCTGAAACCATCAATGCCGCCGACGCTGCCAATGCCGCATATTGATCAGGCATTGTTTCTTCATCAGCCGATATAAGGTTGATAATCACTTGCGTGTCATACATATAACCATCTGGAAACAAAGGTCTGATCGCTCTATCTACCAATCTACAGATCAATACTTCGTAATCGTTAAGCCTTGTTTCTCTTCTGAAAAAGTTACCAGGAATTCTTCCTATTGCAGCAAATTTTTCTTGGTAGTCTACTGATAATGGAAAAAAGGACTGGCCTTCTCTCATTTCATAGTTAGATACCACTGAGCAAAACAACATAGTCTTGCCGATCTTAATGACAACTGATCCATGCGCTTGCGTAGCCAGTTTGCCTGTTTCAATAATTACTTCTTGTCCATCAGGGAGATTAAATGAAGTAGTTATAGGAGTAATGTTTCCCATAGTAAGTTTTTAATATATTAAGTAGCTTAATCTTGAGACCCGTTAAGCTATTGGACAAGCAATTATTTTCTGATCTTCAGCTTGTCAAGTATGTTTCTGTATTTTTCGATGTCTTTTCTCTCTAAGTATGTAAGTAATCTCTTTCTTTTACCTACTAGAGTTAAAAGTGCTTTTCTACTCGCGTGATCTTTTTTGTTTGCACGTAAGTGATCTGATAAAGCTTGCACTCTAAATGTGAATAGTGCGATTTGGCCCTCGATTGACCCTGTGTTAGAAGCTTCTCCTCCGAATTCTTTGAAGATCTCTTCTCTTTTCTCTTTTGTTAAGTATTCTGCCATTTTAATTTTTTTTACCAAATAGAATTACGAAAATCATAATTTAGCGAGGTGCAAATGTACAATTTTATTCTTTATTATGTTAGACTATGTTAACTAATCTATTAAATAGACATTTACTACTTGTATTACCCGTATTTATTGGGTTTTTCCTCATTTCAACACCCATTTCTGCTCAAGAACTACTCATCGACAGTTTAGGCTTTGAAACCTTCGAAATGACTGAAGGAGATACGACTTATATGATGAAAAAATACTTCATCGTCTATCTGAAAGCGGGGCCAAATCAAGACCATAATCCTGAAGAAGCCGCAAAAATACAAAAAGGACATAGAGACAACATGAATATGCTCGCCAAACAAGGGTCATTATGCATCGCTGGGCCTATGGGAGATGATGGTGATGTGCGGGGAATTATGATTCTTTCAGTCCCCACCCTTGAAGAAGTCGAAGATATGGTTGCCAAGGATCCTGCTGTCATCGCCAGGAGACTGATTATGGATATTCAACCCTTTTGGGCAGCCAAGGGAAGCAAGTTGTTTTAATTGGTATCGCTTGCGCAAATGATAGGTTATGATTTTCAAGCTATTCTTTTTGGTGTTTATACGCTTGCGCAAATGTTTTAACTCCTTTTCAGGCAAATACCTTTCAAAATCCTATTAATACTACTGGGACACTAAATCCCCAAAGGAGTCATAGCATCCCAGCAACTTATATTCTATTTATCTTTCTCAGTTTGATTTTAACTAATACACCAATTCTGTATCTGGAAACGCATTGACCCAAGCAAACCAAAAAATGTTATGAGATGGCAATCGGTTTAAATATTTGCCGGAAGGCGAAGTCAACCTATCTTCTGAAATCTGCCAATGTTCACCAGAACTATCCACCAACATCCCATTCTTGAAATTTTTAAAGATTACATCTTTCGATTCATATGCTTTAGACAAACCGTCTTTCTCTGCAATCACGACATAACTCATTCCATTGATGGCATCTTGAAACAAACCTTTTCTCTTCAAGTAATCTATGGATATCGCAATTGGGTCGTCTTGATAATTTTCTGTTTTCAAAACCAAAACTTCCGCCTTGTTTTTCAATCGATCATCATTGCTCGGAACAGGAAACATCAATTCATCTGTCGCATAGTAATCCTTGTATGCCTCTCCTTCATCATAATTACGTCTATGGCCTGTATCAAGAGACAATACCGTAGTCTTTGGATGAATCTTCTTCCATTCACCCCAAGTTGTTGTAACCACAGAATAACTTTCAAGTTCAATGCCCTTCCCAACCAAAGGTCCTATCACTGGCTTTCCCTCAATCGTATTCCAAAGCGATTGCGTGGCACGATCATACATCAATTTATTGGACCGATACAAGAACCCGCTGGTTCCTAAATCATGGAATTGATTATTATGCGTCATGTCATAAGCGATGACTGTACCACACAAAGTACAATAGACACCTGCAATTTTAGTCTCTGCAAACTCGTCTACAAAAAATTCGTGCCAGGCAAGAATCCTTTTCGGATAGGCCTTAGCAATCCCATTTATGTAAAATCCAAAAACCACATGATCATCCTTAAGATAATCTGCATCTGAAGCAGCCAACATATTAGGAATCCGCAATGGAGGAATACCATCCTGCACAACTCCACCCCACATGACTTCATCCAATCTTATTGTCGAAGGCTCAGACCTCCCTTTAAAATATCCTTCAAATTTTGGATCAATATATTTATGCAACTCTGCTTTAAAATCAGAATAGTAAGCCACGGGTTCATAATCAGTACTCCACAACCATCTCAGTCCTTTGTAATAATTTGTAATGGCTCCATCACTTTTATCTTTTAATATTTTATCAACTTTATTTAGAAGCCAATGGTCTGAACTCAACCTAACTATCTCAAAAAAAGGCGCAAAATATCCATTACTCCAATCATCCTCAATCTGTGCAAGAATCATTTGTTGATCCTCTCGTTCGCCATAAACCAAATTAAGAAATCCTTGCAAACCAACATCTCTAAATTCAGCATTACTTATTGTATTCCTTAAACAAATACTACCAAAGAGTTGTATTTCTTCAGCGAGTAATTGGTCATCACTCTCCGAAACTGCTGTTGTTTCGGTTGACAAATTTTTATCCTTGTCTGCCAGCAGACAATCGATGGATTTGGCTTGAGAGGATTCAACCAAGCCGAAGACTATTGCAATTGAAAAGAAATAATATCTCATACTTTGATTATTTATTAAAAAACCAAGAAGAGATAATTTTGTTTCTAAAAAACGAATTTATCGTAATCTGCCACTTAAGGATCCATCTAGATTTGACCTTCCGTAATCGTACTTTAGAAAGTTAAGATTTGAGTTGGCAACACCTATGAAAAAACTATAGGTACCTCTACTTGGCGCCCAAGAAAAATTCATTCTCCAGCAGTGTAAATTTCTGGATAAACCAAATGTAGGATAAACCAAACTTTTGTTTTTAAAGTCGTATGAAATGTTTCCAATGTTCAAATCCCATTTTTTAGTCAGTGGCACTTGACCAGACAACCTAATGGTATTGGCACGTAAGGTTCCTTCTCTGACCCCTTTGTTTGTTTCTATATTGTACTGAACATCGTGATCAATCCTCAGACTCTCAACCCATGCTGCAATACTGAGTGGCTCATTTTCTTTTTTCTCACCAGCGCCACCTCTTCCTCCAGCTCTTTCTCTTGTTTCAGTTCCTTCTTCTTCATTCTTATCCCTAAAGAAATCCAATACCTGAGCCATTCTCAAACTGGTGGTTAATTTAAAAAATGCATCGTCAAGTCTTACAGGAAAGTTTGTATCTTCAAATGAAACAAACTGATCAATCCTTCCGTCTAACGTCTCTTGATATGGATCCAAACCAAAGCCAAAACTAAACGTAGTTAATCCCTTAAACATCCTAGACGTACCCCTTATCGAAGCCTTGTTAAATTGGAAAGAATCAACAGCCATGTTGTAGCCACTTGAAAAATTCAAGTTATCCAAAAGCTTTATTTTCTTCTCTGTGGAATCTTTTTTTGAATAATATTTCATTTCTACGACACCCCCAATACTCAGATCTGCTCTCCCTTGTCTATCCTGCAATCCTGGAATCGAAACTGCAGCACTTTGAAAAGGTGAATAAGCCAAAAAATCATCATCACCTGTACCTGTTCGTAATATCTGCTCATACTGAGATCTAGTATCTGGAGCATAACGAAGTGATAAATTTGGCTTTATGGTATGTCTATAACCTCTAAACCAACCTTTGGTTGCAGGAAGACTGGCAAACACTTGCGTGTTGATCGATGTACCTACACTATAGTCTAAATAATTTTCAACACCATCTACATACTTGGTTACAATAGAAACATTTCCCGATGTATCTACTACAGTCTCTCTGACTTGTTTCTGAAACACCCAATCAGAATTGGCAGTGATGGTTGGGTTGATGCTGAAATACTTTAACACTTTAAAGGATGCACCTGCACTAGCATTGTTCCCTATTCCTGATCTCATTTCATCCCAGACAACATTGGTGAAAATTGTTGAGTCAGTTGATTCGATAAAGTTCTTAAACTCGGAGTCATACTTCACATTGATTTTCTCATACCACCGTTCATCTGATCCACTTGAATTCTTTCTTTTGAATGGATAAACGGTGTTCATCCTTAACTGAATATCTGGTAAAGTAACATCTATGGTCTGATCAACCGTATTCTGCCTGTGCTTAAATGCCGCACTAAAATTAAAGGGTGTTCTCGGTAATGAATGAGACACTGAAAAGTTGGAAGTATAAACATTGTTCAATACCGAATTAGCATCATTGTATATTGCTGCCGAATAACTGTTTACTTGAAAATTCACACTCCCACCAATCTTTACATAAGGATGTGCTTTGGGATCTTGGGTATGATCGATACCAACAGCAAAACTTCTTTCTGGGACTAAAAATGCCTCAGCATTTTCTGTGAATATATTGCTATAACGCAATGTCATTCTTCCACTATATTTGTATTTCTTTTTGTAATTAGAAGTAAGTTCCAAACCATGTGTTCCATTGGCGTAAAAATCTCCTTTGACAACCAAGTTTATATAATCATTCAGTGGAAAGTACCACCCCATTCCTTGAAAGCCAAATCCTCTTTCAGGTGAGTATCTATAATCTTCTGGAAAAATAAATCCAGAACTTTCTCCATTGGTTAATGGAAAAAACCCAAAGGGCAACCAGAGCGGGGTCGGTATTCCTGCCAACTCCAAATTGGAAGGACCAATCACTGCAACACGATCTGTAACTACTTTCATCTTACTCGCCCGTATTCCAAAATGCGGGTCCGGATGATTACAAGAAGTAATGACGGCATCTTTGTTATATACAATATCGTGGTCGTGACCAAATATTGAATCTTTGGCCGCCTCTGCACTGACATACTTTGTTTTTGATCCATGCACATACAATCCACTTTCAGTAGTAATGGCATCATAAACAATTCCCTTCTGCTTTTTAAAATTGTATTTCAACTGATCATAGGTGAATGTCCTTTCCCCATCATCAAAAGTTGGAAGTTGAGTCACCAACCCATTTTCGTCTTTGATACTAAATGCTGAAGCAATATTATTCTCCATATCAAAAATGATATAACCCGCGGTCAGCTTCTTCTCAACATAATCCACATAAGCATCTCCAAATAAGTGCATTGATCTGGTTTTATGGTCATACCATTGTGTATCCTTAGCACCGTAATTGATAACTTCATCAAGAGAATCTTTTGAAATACTGACTGTCTTATCTGGGACTGTTAAGATTGGGTTAAAAAGACTATCAGGGACTATTTCAGTCGGTTTCGCCAAAACACCCAAAGTATCCGTAACTGCTTGATTACCAACGCTATCCTGTGATATCTGCCCATATACACATACTGGAAGTATATATATTACAATTATTAATACTATGTAATTAGTTAATTTCAAAGAAGTTAGCTACTTTTATATCAGTATTGCGAAAATACGAAACTCAATTTAATGAAACTACACAAGCCACAATCCTTGCTAAGGATTTTGTCCTTATTTTGCATATTTCTAGGATTCTGTCTTAATATATACGCAATTAACGAATATAATGTAAACCCATTGCCCACAAGCAATAACATTGATATTCCAAATCCCAATGTGGTCATCGTACTAGACCCAGGTCACGGAGGTTACGACAAAGGCTGTACAGGACATAAATCTCACGAAAAAGATGTCAATCTCTTGATCGCAAAAAAACTAAGGCAATCTATTGAATATATGATCCCAGGCGTAGAGATCATATTGACCAGAGATTCAGACAGTTTTGTGTCTTTAGAAAAGCGAGTGCAAATTGCCAATCAAAGCAAGGCAGATCTATTCCTATCAATCCACTGTAATTCTTTGGCAGAGGGTCATGCAACAGGCTCAGAAACCCATATTGCCGGTTTGGACTTTGTGAATGCAGACCAACATGAATACCTTAAACGACACAATTTCATTCATCCAGATGCACTAAAGGAACTAAAAAAGAATCCTATTTCAAATGCTGAAAAAATGGTTTTGTTGAAGCAAAGTTTAGATCTAGCTGAAATGGTACAAAGTTCATTGCATGATAACCTTCCTTATAAAAGCAGAGGAATAAAAGAATCCGGTTTTACCGTGCTCAAATATCTGAAAATGGCTGGGGTTTTGGTTGAGGTTGGCTTTTTGTCCAATAAAAACCAAGAGCAATACATTAATTCAGAAAAAGGACTTGAAGAAATATCCTACGCCTTGGCAAGCTCAGTGAATACCTTTATTACTGATACCAATCTAATTGAGAGAAAGAAGGAGGCATACAAAACCTTTGTTTCAAAATTTGGCTCAGCAAGATCATTTATAGAAGAAACTTACTCAATTGAGATTCTTATAACCAAAGGAAGTCCATTGTTATATTTTGAACCAAAATGGGACAATTTAGAATCGATTTACATTGTCAAAGAAAATGATCATTATTTTTATAGAACAGGATACTTTACCAATTATCAGGCAGCCCAGAATGCATTACCAGGTATTCAGCAATTAGGCTTCGATAATCCACAAATAGTCAATGTGCCGTCTAAAAATTAATAGCAGAAGGCCCATTTGATCTATCCTATTCTTATTAATTAGCTTATTTTTGGGTATCAATTCTATTTTAATCATTAAACCATCAAGAATTGTTCACTTTTAGAGCAAACATTCGTTGAATATATATGAAAAAGGAAATCAGATTAGGAATTTTAGCCATCCTCACAATTGCAGTATCAATTTGGGGATTCAAATATCTTAAAGGAAAAAACGTCTTCAGCAATGTAAAGACCATCAAAGTGAAATTTGATGAAGTTGCTAGTCTTGAGGTAGCCTCTCCAGTTGCAGTTAAGGGTTTTAAAGTTGGATCTGTTTTAGACTTTGACATCGATAGAAATAATGTAAATAATATCGTGGTAACTTTCGATATTGAGGGCGACATGCCTTTACCTAAAAACACCATTGCAGTATTGAAAAGTGCTGGTGTCATGGGAGGAAGATACATTGAACTTGAATTTACAGAATTATGCGATGGCTCTGATTGCCTTGAAGATGGAGATTTTGTCAACGGTCTCACTAGTGGTATGCTCTCTAGTTTTGTATCTGAGTCAGAACTTGATAGCTATGTATCTAGGATTGGTACAAGCATGGATACTGTCTTCAATAAGTTAAAAAACATGGACGATGACAATCCTCTAAATACAACAGTTCGAAATTTAGAAGAGGCCATGATTAATATGAATAAGATCACTATTCAAATAAATTCAATGCTCGGTGCCACAACACAGAATGTAGCAAGAACAATGGAAAATCTAGATCGTATTAGTGCCAACCTTGCAGACAACAATGAGATGATTACACAAGTCTTAGGAAACCTTGCCGGCATAACCAATGATATTAAAAACTCAGAACTTAGCACTACAATCGCTTCCGCAAATGGTACCATACAGAATACAGATCAAACCATTCAAGAATTAAAAGTACTCATTGAAAATACTCAATCTACTGTCAATGGTTTAACTGATGTTGTTTCCAAATTAGGTTCGGGAGGAGGATCCATTGCCAAGCTTTTGACTGATGGTGAACTATATGACAACCTGAATAGTACAAGTAAAAACTTAGATTTCTTCTTGCAAGACCTGCGACTTAATCCTAACAGATATGTAAAGGTTTCCGTCTTTGGAAAGAAAGACAAGCGTGGATATACCTTACCTGAAGATGACCCAGCCAATCAAAACTAGCTTTTAATTAAGCAGCTTTTTTTGAGTAAAGTCTTCTGTATTTTTTAATGTCTTTGAAAGAAACCATTTTCTTCTTTTCTTCATCCCAAAGCTTGTTCTTATATAGCTTTAAACTCTTGAAGAAAGTAATTTCAGTTACATACTTATTAAGGATTGGGTTTTCCTTATAACACCTTGGAAGATGGTAATTAGGAATCAAACTACTAAGGTGGTGAATATGGTGATATCCAATATTTCCAGTTAAGAAATGAAAGAATCTAGGAAGCTTATAATACGAACTCCCTTTTATTGAAGCAATTAAAAAATCCCACTTCCCCTTCCATTCTTTGTAAGACTCTTCATGTTGATGTTGAACATAAAAAAACCAAAAGGCAATAATTCCAAAAAAGAAAATCAAACTTAATTGGATCAATAAAAATCTTTGCCAGCCAACAACTACCGCAAGTAAAGCATAAACACCTACAATCGTAAGGTTATTTAATATCTGGTAAAGCGTAACCTTCTTGTTCTCAGAAAACTCTTTATTAAATCTATTTGTAATTAACATGTAATAAACAGGCGCTATAACAAATAGCACGAATGGATTTCTCCATATCCTATACCCTATTCTTTTCACTTTAGATTTTGATAAATATTCTTTTACTGTCAGCGTAGGAATATCCCCAACATCGCGCACTTCAAGCTGTCCATTGTGCCCGTGATGGTAGTTATGAACCCTTGCCCAATATTTATAAGGAATAGCGCAAAACAAGCTACATACAGTCCCTACAATGTTGTTAAGCTTCTTGGAATTAAAAAAAGATTGATGACCGCAGTCATGCTGAATTATGAATATCCTTACTAGAAAAAATGCATTTATGATAAGCAGTGGAATAGATATGAATATTGACCAATCCAAACTGAAATATGTAAGCACCCACAATCCAATATAAGGACCAAATGTATTGATCAATTGGAATGTAGCTTTTTTAGCATCAGCGATTTGATATTTTGCAACAATGGATTTCCAATTTGCTAATGCTTCTTTAATCTGCTTATCCGAAACTGAACTCATAGTTATTATTAATTGCCTGGTTGAATCACAAAATAAGCATTATGGACAAAAAAAAGAGGAAGATTTCTCTCCCTCTTTCATTTTTCATATCAAATTGTCTTATTCTTCCACCTCTTCAGGCTCAACCTCTTCAACTCGAGGTTTTGGAGTAACAAGCATGTTTTTAAATTCTTTGAATCCAGTACCTGCAGGGATATTCTTACCTGAGATAACATTCTCTTTCAATCCTTGTAAAGTATCTTTCTTCGCCGCGATTGCTGCAGTACTTAATACTTTGGTCGTTTCCTGGAATGATGCAGCTGAAATCCAGCTCTTCGTTCCTAATGATGACCTAGTAATACCTTGCAATAATGGTTTAGATGTTGCTGGAACTGCATTTCTATATGAAACGATTTTCTTATCATTTCTCTTCAAAAATGAGTTCTCTTCTCTGATCTGTCTTAATTCTACCAATTGACCTTTTCTCAACTTGCTAGATTCACCTTCATCAGTAATAACATACTTATCGTAAATCCAATCATTTTGCTCAAGGAATACTGTTTTAGCAATTGGCTCTCCCTCTAAGAATATTGTATCACCAGCATCTTCAATTTCCACTCTTCTCATCATTTGTCTAACGATTACCTCAATGTGCTTATCGTTAATTCCAATTCCTTGAGAACGATATACTTCTTGAATTCCATTAACCAAATACTTCTGAACTGCAAATGGTCCTGAAATAACTAGAATATCAAAAGGAGAAATCGATCCATCGGAAAGTTGTGTTCCTGCTTTCACAAAATCCCCTTCCTGTACCAATATCAATTTAGACTTACCAATCAAATACTTGTGCTTTTGCTTGGTCTTCTGATCTTCAACAAATACCTCTTGGTTACCTCTCTTAATTTTACCGAAAGAAACGATTCCATCAATAGCAGATATTACTGCCGGGTTAGATGGATTTCTTGCTTCAAACAATTCTGTTACTCTCGGAAGACCACCGGTAATATCCGTCAACTTTCCAAGCTTTCTAGGAATCTTTGCAATCCTTTCTCCTGCAACAACAGAACCTCCGTTCTCAACGGTTACATAAGCTCCCACTGGAAGGTTGTATGACTTAACCTCGTTGCCCTTCTTGTCTAAGATCTTAATTCCCGGAATTACCTTCTTATTCTTAGTTTCGGTAACAACGATATCAATATTACCTGTCTGTTCGTCAATCTCTTTTCTAAATGTATCACCCTCTACAAGATCACTGAACTCAACAATACCGCCGTATTCAGAAATAATAGCAGAGTTAAACGGATCCCATTGTGAAATCACATCTCCTTTCTTAATTGTCTGACCATCTTTTACAAGTAGATCTGATGCATAAGTGATGTGAGTCGAAGAATAAACTTTCTTCGTTTCTGGATCAACAATTTTAATTTCTCCTGAACGTGAAAGAACTACCTCTGCCGTTTTGTTTTTATCCTTAAACTCTATTGTTTTGATACTATCAAATTCAATAACACCGTCAAATTTGGAAACAAACTCTGACTCTGATTGACTTACAGATGCAATACCCCCAACGTGGAAGGTTCTCAATGTCAGCTGTGTACCCGGCTCACCAATACTTTGTGCAGCCACAATTCCAACAGCATCTCCATTCTCCGCAATTCTATTTACAGTAAGGTTTGTACCGTAACATTTTCTACAAACACCGTTTGAAGATTCACAGGTCAGTACAGATCTAATCAAGATAGATTCTATGTCAGCATCTTCAATAGCTTTTGCTATTGCTTCAGTGATAAACATACCTGCAGAAACGATGATTTCCTGAGTTTCTGGATGTGCAATATCTTGTAATGCAAATCTACCTTTCACTCTATCAGCTAATGATTCAACTACTTTATCATTTTCCTTAAATGCTGTTGCTTCAATTCCTCTTAATGTATCACAGTCATCTTCTGTAATAATTACATCTTGAGAAACATCTACCAATCTTCTCGTCAAATAACCTGCATCGGCAGTTTTAAGTGCCGTATCGGCAAGACCTTTTCTCGCACCGTGAGTAGATATAAAGTAATCCTGAATTGAAAGTCCATCCAAGAAATTTGAAAGAATTGGATTCTCAATAATAGATCCTCCTGTGTCTCCAGATTTTCTCGGCTTGGCCATCAGCCCTCTTAATCCACACAACTGCTTAATTTGTTGTTTAGATCCCCTTGCACCAGAATCAAGCATCATATACACTGAGTTAAACCCATCTTTGTGTGCTGCTAATTCAGTCATAAGATTTTCTGTAATCTTATTATCGGCATAAGTCCACTTATCAATAACCTGATTGTATCTCTCATTTGGAGTAATCAAACCAAGGTTATAACTTTCCCAAACTTCTTCCACTTCAGATTGTGCATCTATTAATGTCTTCTCTTTAATAGAAGGATTAATCAAATCTCCTAAGTTAAAAGATAGCCCACCTTTAAATGACCAATAGAATCCAAGATCCTTAATGTGATCTAAGAAAGTTGCTGTAGTAGGGAAATCAGTTCTCGTGATGATATCACTAATTACTTTCTTCAAGTTCTTCTTAGAAAGAACTTTGTTGATGTATGGTACTGTTTCTGGAACTCTTTCATTGAAGAGAATCTTTCCAACAGTAGTATCTATTAATCTTTGTTCAAATCCATTACCCTCTTCATTTTCCATTCTTGCTCGCACCTTGACATTTGCATGTAAGTCAGCTTTGCCTTCATTGTAAGCAATAATTGCTTCTTCTGAAGAATAAAATGTCATTCCTTGTCCTTTCGGAGTTTTTGATGATCCTTCTGGATAAGACTTAGTCAGGTAGTATAAACCAAGTACCATATCCTGAGAAGGAAGAGTAATTGGAGAACCGTTTTGTGGATTCAACATGTTGTGACAAGCCAACATCAATACTTGTGCTTCAAGTACAGCAGCTTGACTCAAGGGTACGTGTACCGCCATCTGGTCACCATCAAAATCGGCGTTAAATGCACCACAAACAAGTGGGTGTAATCTAATCGCTTTTCCTTCAATCAATATTGGCTGGAATGCCTGAATTGAAAGTCTGTGAAGAGTCGGGGCTCTGTTCAATAAGATTGGATGCCCTTTCAATATATTTTCAAGAATCTCCCAAATAATCGGATCCTTTCTATCAACCAATTTCTTCGCTGACTTTACCGTCTTTACGATACCTCTTTCAATCAATTTCTTGATAACAAAAGGTTTGAATAACTCAGAGGCCATACCTTTTGGTAAACCACATTCGTGCAATTTAAGATTTGGTCCTACGACGATTACAGAACGTCCAGAATAATCTACCCTTTTTCCAAGTAGGTTCTGTCTAAATCTTCCTTGCTTTCCTTTAAGAATATCAGAAAGAGATTTTAATGATCTTCCTCCTTCCGCTTTTACAGCGTTAGATTTTCTTGAATTATCAAACAACGAATCAACTGCTTCCTGAAGCATTCTCTTCTCATTTCTAAGAATTACTTCTGGAGCTTTAATTTCCAACAATCTCTTAAGACGGTTATTTCTAATAATCACCCTTCTATAAAGATCATTCAAATCTGAACTAGCAAATCTACCTCCATCCAAAGGAACCAATGGTCTCAATTCTGGTGGTATTACCGGCAGGTAATCAATGATTGTCCATTCAGGTCTGTTTTCAATTTCTAATTGACCTTCTCTGAAAGCTTCAACAACTCTTAATCTTTTAAGTGCTTCTGACTTTCTCTGTTGAGAAGTCTCTGTTGCTGCAGCATGTCTTAATTCATAAGAAAGTTCATCCAATTGAGTACGCATCAACAGCTCTCTTACTGCATCTGCACCCATCTTTGCGATGAATTTATTTGGATCAGTGTCTTCAAGCATTTGGTTTTCCTTCGGAAGAGAATCCAATACTTCAAAGTATTCTTCTTCAGTAAGAAGATCCTTCATTTCCAAATCACCTTCTTTTACACCTGGCTGTATAACAGCATATCTTTCATAATAAATGATAGATTCCAATTTCTTGGATGACAATCCAAGTAGGTATCCAATTTTATTAGGCAGTGATTTAAAGAACCAGATATGAACAACAGGAACAACCAATTTGATGTGCCCCATTCTCTCTCTTCTTACCTTTTTCTCGGTAACCTCTACCCCACATCTATCACATACAATTCCTTTATATCTAATTCTTTTATACTTTCCACAATAACATTCATAATCCTTTACAGGACCAAAAATTCTTTCACAGAACAAGCCATCTCTTTCAGGCTTATATGTTCTATAATTGATTGTTTCTGGTTTTAGAACCTCACCAAAAGATCTTTCTAGAATGTCATCCGGAGATGTCAAACTAATTCTAATAGAATCAAACGATCTTTGGGCCGGAGTTTTTTTCTTAAACGCCATATTTAATGAGTTTAGTTTTAATCAAATTTTACATCAAGAGCCAATCCTCTCAGCTCGTGCACTAATACATTGAATGACTCAGGAATTCCTGGTTCTGGAAGATTGTCTCCCTTCACAATTGCTTCATAAGTCTTCGCTCTTCCGATAATATCATCAGACTTCAACGTAAGTAATTCTCTCAATATGTTCGATGCACCAAATGCCTCCAATGCCCATACTTCCATCTCTCCAAATCTCTGTCCACCAAACTGAGCCTTTCCACCAAGTGGTTGCTGTGTAATCAATGAGTAAGGTCCAATTGATCTTGCATGCATCTTATCATCTACCATGTGAGAAAGCTTCAACATGTAGATAATTCCTACTGTTGCTTCCTGGTGGAATTTATCACCAGTCTCACCATCATAAAGAACAGTTTGTCCTAATGTTGGTAAATCCGCTTTCTTGATGTAAGAATCAATTTCGTCCAAACTTGCTCCATCAAAAATAGGTGTTGCAAACTTCAGGTCTAACTTCTGTCCAGCCCAACCAAGAACTGTTTCGAATATCTGACCAAGATTCATCCTAGAAGGTACACCCAATGGGTTAAGTACAATATCAACTGGAGTCCCATCCTCAAGGAATGGCATATCTTCACTTCTTACAATTTTCGCCACGATCCCTTTGTTACCGTGTCTTCCTGCAAGCTTATCACCCACTTTTAGTTTTCTTTTCTTAGCCATATAAACTTTGGCTAGTTTCAAGACACCTGCTGGCAGCTCATCTCCAATACTAATATTAAACTTCTCTCTCTTGTATCTTCCTATTTCTTCATTCAACTTAATGGTATAGTTGTGAAGAAGTGTTGCAATAGCTTTGTTAGATTCTTCATCTTTTGTCCAGTTAGAATAGTCAATATCATTGTATTGAATATTCTTAAGAACCTTAGCTGAAAACTTGGTTCCTTTGGAAATAAGCTCAACATTATAAATTGTTTTCACCCCTTCTGAAGTCATCCCTTTCGTCAATACCATCAACTTATCAACCAATTTCGTTTTAAGTTCGTTGACTGAAATAGCATGTGAATCATCTAGTTTAGAAAGCAATTCTTTTTCCTGAACTTTTTGAAGTTTATCTTTTTTCGCTCTCGCAAATAATTGTTTACCAATAATAACTCCTTCAGTAGAAGGCTTGGCTTTCAATGATGCATCTTTTACATCTCCAGCTTTATCTCCAAAGATTGCTCTCAATAGTTTTTCTTCAGGTGTAGGATCTGATTCCCCTTTAGGAGTAATTTTACCAATTAGGATATCGCTTTCTTTTACCCAAGCCCCTACTCTAATAATTCCATTTTCATCAAGATCCTTGGTAGCATCTTCACTTACATTTGGAATATCATTGGTTAATTCTTCTTCGCCTAATTTCGTATCTCTAACTTCTAGTTCAAAGTTTTCAATATGGATTGAAGTAAAGATATCTTCTCTAACAACTCTTTGATTCAATACAATTGCATCCTCAAAGTTGAATCCTTTCCAAGGCATAAATGCAACAAGTAGATTTTGACCAATGGCTAATTCTCCTTTTTCAGTTGCATAACCATCACAAAGCAATGATCCTTTTCTTACTCTCTCACCTTTTGTTACAATCGGCTTAAGGTTAATACAAGTTCCTTGGTTTGTTCTATGGAATTTAATCAACGGATATGTTTTCTCGTTGCTTTCAAAAGAAACAAGATTTTGTTCATCCGTTCTATCATACTTAATGATGATCTTGTTTGCATCTACGTACTCTACAACACCGTCTCCTTCTGCATTGATCAACATTCTAGAATCCTGTGCTACTTTTGCTTCAATACCAGTTCCAACAATCGGAGATCTTGGTCTGACCAAAGGCACAGCTTGACGTTGCATGTTAGACCCCATCAAGGCTCTGTTGGCATCATCATTCTCCAAGAATGGAATCAAAGATGCAGATACACCAACAATCTGGTTTGGTGCAACATCCATGTACTCTACTTCTTCAGGATTCAATAATGGGAAATCTCCATGCTCTCTTGACTTAATTCTGTCAGTTACGAAAGCTCCCTTCTCATCAATAGGTGCATTGGCCTGTGCAATCTTTGCATAATCTTCTCCTTCAGCACTTAGATAAACAGGGTCATTCTTTATGTTTACTTTTCCTTTATTCACTTTTCTGTATGGCGTTTCTAAGAACCCCATCTTATTCACTTTTGCGTGAACACACAGTGTAGAAATCAAACCAATGTTTGGTCCTTCCGGTGTTTCAATAGTACATAGTCTTCCGTAGTGACTGTAGTGAACATCTCTTACCTCAAAACCTGCTCTTTCCCTAGAAAGTCCACCTGGACCTAAGGCTGAAATTCTTCTCTTATGAGTAATTTCTGAAAGTGGATTTGTTTGATCTAAGAATTGAGAGAGTTGGGATGTTCCAAAGAATGAGTTAATAACCGAAGACAAGGTTCTCGCATTGATCAGATCAACAGGAGTAAATACTTCGTTATCTCTTACGTTCATTCTTTCTCTAATCGTTCTTGCCATTCTTGCAAGACCTACACCAAACTGTGCATACAACTGCTCTCCTACTGTTCTAATTCTTCTATTGGACAAGTGATCAATATCATCAAGCTCAGCTTTTTGATTGATCAAGTCAACCAAGAATTGAACAATTGCAATGATATCTTCTTTTGTCAATACTTGGTTTTCGATTGGAATTTCAAGATTCAACTTTCTGTTGATCTTATATCTTCCTACTTCTCCAAGATTATATCTTTTATTTGAGAAAAACAGCTTATCGATAATACCTCTTGCTGTTTCTTCATCAGGTGGATCTGATCCTCTTAATTGTCTATAGATGTGTTGAACTGCTTCAATTTCAGAACTTGAAGGATCTTTTTGAAGTGTTTGATAAATGATTGAATAATCTTTATCATCTTCTCCTGGAGCTCTTAGCTTCTGAAGAATTACAGTTTCAACGTCTGCTTTTTTGATGAGTTCCATGTTAGCTTCATCCAAAGTATCATCTCTTTCTAAGATGATTTCATTTCTTTCGATGGTAACAACTTCCCCTGTATCTTCATCTACGAAATCTTCGATCCACTTTCTAAGAACTCTGGCAGCTAATTTTCTACCAGCAGCTTTTTTAAATTTAGAAGAGCTCACTTTGATTTCTTCTGAAAGTCCAAAAATTTCAAGAATGTCTTTATCTGAATCGTAGCCAATTGCTCTTAGCAATGTAGTAACAGGGAATTTCTTCTTTCTGTCAATGTAAGTATACATGACATTGTTGATATCCGTAGCAAACTCCATCCAAGCACCTTTAAAAGGAATTACTCTTGCTGAGTAAAGCTTGGATCCATTAGGGTGAAAGTTAAGACTAAAGAAAACACCAGGAGATCTGTGTAATTGACTTACAACAACTCTTTCTGCACCATTGATAACAAAGGTACCTTTCGGAGTCATGTAAGGGATGTTTCCTAAGAACACATCTTGAACAATCGTCTCAAAATCAACGTGTTCTTCATCGTTACAAGAGAGTCTTAATTTAGCTTTTAGTGGAACACTATAGGTCAAACCTCTCTGCATACACTCAGTAATGGTGTATCTAGGAGGATCAATAAAGTAATCTAAAAACTCAAGTACAAAGATGTTTCTCGCATCTGTAATTGGAAAGTTTTCTTGGAATACTCTAAATAGACCTTCATTTCCTCTGTTTTCCGGTGTTGTCTCTAACTGGAAAAATTCTTGGAAAGACTTTAGCTGTATTTCCAATAAATCAGGAGAATTATCAGCTACTTTGATTTTTCCAAAGTTTACCCTTTGAACGAGAGCCTGTGCATTTGCCTTTGGTGACATTCAGATAGAAGTTAAATGGTTATCAAATTATGTATAAATCCGAGGATTTATCTAAAAGAACTTAAAACAAGAATAGGCCTAACCATTATTACATAATGGTTAAGCCAATTTATCTTGATATGTAGGTTAATTCAATCGTTGCTATAGTTGATTTACTTTAATTCAACTTCAGCACCTGCAGCTTCTAATGCTGCTTTGATTGATTCTGCTTCTGCAGTAGGTACTCCTGATTTGATAACACCAGGTGCTCCATCTACCAATTCTTTTGCTTCTTTCAAACCTACACCTAAAAGAGTTTTAACTTCTTTTACTACTGCAAGTTTTGCACTTCCTGCTGAGTTAAGCATAACATCAAATTCTGTTTTTGCTTCAGCTCCAGCGTCTCCGCCTCCACCAGGTCCAGCAGCAACAGCAACTGCAGCAGCTGCAGGCTCTATACCGTGTTCCTCTTTAAGAATGTCAGCTAGTTCGTTTACCTCTTTTACAGTAAGGTTTACTAACTGATCAGCGAATGATTTTAAATCTGCCATTTGTAAGTAACTTTAATTTGTCTTGAATAAAAATTTTATAATAGTTTGCTTGGAAGCATTTATTCTGGACGGTCAGCCAGAGTTTTGATCAATCCAGCTAATTTACCTCCACCAGATTTAAGAGCGCTAATAACGTTCTTCGGTGGTGATTGTAATAAGCCTATGATTTCACCAATCAATTCTTCTTTAGATTTGATTGATTTAAGATCTTTTAATGACTCGTCGCCAAGGTATACATCTGTATCAATGTATGCAGCTTTCAACATTGGCTTTTCACCTTTGTCCCCTCTAAAGTCAGTGATAACTTTAGCCGGTCCATTTGCTGCCTCAGCAAAAAAGATTGATGTAGGTCCTTTCAGTGCATCGTATATTTCTTCATACCCTCCACCTTCGATTGACTCTAATGCCTTCTTTATCAATGTATTTTTTGCAACCTTCATTTCGATTCCATTCTCAAAGCACTTAGCTCTAAGATTGTTTACTTCTTCTACAGTTAATCCTGCTGAATCAGCAATGTAGAAAAAATTTGAATTCTCAAATTTCTCCTTAAGGTTTGCTATTTCTAGTGTTTTTAGTTCCTTTTTCATTTGTCTATTATCTTAAGGATTAATTAAAGGTTTTGGTATCAATAGATATTCCTGGGCTCATGGTTGATGCCACTGAAACACTTTTCAAATAAGCACCTTTTGCAGAAGCTGGCTTAAGTTTTTCAATATTATTGATCAACTCTTTGGCGTTGTCCAATAACTTATCTGCTGAAAATGAAACTCTACCTATAGGTGCATGTATGATACCATACTTGTCTACTCTAAACGCGATTTTACCTTTCTTTACTTCTTCTACTGCTTGTCCAACGTTTGGAGTTACTGTACCAGATTTTGGGTTAGGCATTAATCCTCTAGGTCCTAATATTCTACCGATTCTACCGATTTTGGCCATTACATCTGGCGCAGCTACGATAACATCAATATCAGTCCAACCTTGCGAAATTTTCTGAATATAATCATCAAGTCCAACATGATCTGCTCCAGCTGCTTTAGCTTCAGCTTCTTTGTCAGAATTACAAAGAACAAGAACAGTTTTAGATTTACCGGTACCGTGTGGTAATGTAGTTGTTCCTCTAATTGCTTGGTCAGCTTTTTTAGGATCAACTCCCAGTCTAATGTGGAGATCTACTGAGGCATCAAATTTTGCAGTGTTTACCTCTTTTACAAGTTGCATAGCTTCTGTAACTGAATATTGTTTGTTACTATCCAATTTAGCTTCTGCAGCTTTTCTTTTTTTGGTCAGTTTGGCCATTATAAAAAATTTAAGGTTCTAACAGAATTAGTTTTACTAATTCCTCCCTTGTTAAATAATTACGCCTCCCAAGGAGGAGTACCGTTCACTATTAGACCCATACTTCTTGCTGTACCTGCAACCATTTTCATTGCAGATTCAATTTTAAAAGCATTTAGGTCTGGCATTTTATCTTCGGCGATTGCTTTTACTTGATCCCAAGTAACAGTTCCCACCTTGTCTCTGTTAGGTACAGATGAACCTTTCTTTAATTTAGCAGCTTCCATAAGTTGTACTGCTGCAGGAGGTGTTTTGATGATAAACTCAAAAGACTTGTCCTTAAAAACAGTAATTACTACAGGCAATACTTTGCCCTGCTGCTCCTGTGATTTTGCGTTAAATCTTTTACAAAACTCCATGATATTAACACCCTTTGCACCTAATGCAGGTCCAACTGGTGGAGATGGATTTGCTTGACCTCCTCTAACTTGTAGTTTTATAAACGCGTCTACTTCTTTAGCCATTATTATGGATTATTGTGATTTTTCAACTTGCATAAAATTCAACTCAACTTCTGTACCTCTACCAAAGATTTTTACAATTACCTTTAGCTTCTTCTTCTCTTCATTTACTTCTTTGATGTCCCCAACAAATTCATTAAAAGGACCATCTATAATTTTAACAGATTCTCCAACGATATATGGTTCTAAAAGTGATTCTGCCATATCGCTACTTTCGTCAACCTGACCCAACATTCTGTTAGCTTCTGATGGCTGCATTGGAATCGGTTTGTTTCTTCCTAAAAAGTGAATAACATTATTCAAACCTGTTACACCTTGAATAATTTCACCACTCAACTTTTCTGGAATAGCTTCTATTAAGATATATCCTGGAAGAATATTTCTTTCAAGAATCACTTTTTTACCATTTCTGATCTTGTATACTTTCTCAGCAGGAACCAAAACTTGTGTGATTACATTATCCCACTTGTTTCTAGAGATTTCCATCTCTATCCTTTCTTTTAGCGCTTTTTCTTTACCACTAATAACTCTTAATGAAAACCAACGTGCCATTAGAAATTTATGTTGTAGATGTTTGAAGTGATTGTTTTTGCAATGAAGTCAAAAACGAGCACTATCAAGGCTATAATTACTGAACCAACTAAAACCAATTTTGAACTATCCATAAGCTCAGACCAAGTAGGCCATGTCACTTTGTGGAGCAATTCATTGTAGCTTTCTTTGATATAGAGAATAAGATCGTTCATAGAAAATCTATATTTCGACAAGTATTTGAAAAGTGCAGGGGAGAAAGGAATCGAACCCTCAACCTTCGGTTTTGGAGACCGCTGCTCTACCAATTGAGCTACTCCCCTGTATAAAAAGCTGTTAGTTGATTTCGTCTATCTTACCTAAGCTCTTTTCGGTTTACTTATCTATGTTTTTAATAAACGAAAATTAAGCATCCACATTAGGATGCTTAATCGTCGTTTGTTTTTTATACTTTACTTAGGTGTATCTTACTCGATGATCTCAGTCACCTGTCCTGCACCTACAGTTCTTCCACCCTCTCTAATTGCAAATCTCAAACCTTTTTCCATTGCAATTGGGTTTATCAATGATACTTCCATTGATATATTATCTCCAGGCATTACCATTTCTACTCCAGCTGGCAAAGTAACATCACCAGTTACATCTGTTGTTCTGAAGTAAAACTGAGGTCTGTAACCATTAAAGTATGGAGTGTGTCTTCCTCCTTCGTCTTTTCCAAGAACGTAAACCTCACATTTGAATTTGCTGTGTGGTTTAACTGAACCAGGCTTAACGATAACCATTCCTCTTTTAATAGCTTCTTTCTCGATACCTCTTAAAAGCAATCCAGCGTTATCACCAGCTTCTCCTCTTTCCAAGATCTTTCTAAACATCTCTACTCCTGTAATTGTAGAAGTAAGTGGTTTTTCATCTGCTGCCATCATACCAACGATCTCTACAGGATCTCCAGTATTGATCCCTCCTCTTTCAATTCTACCAGTAGCAACTGTTCCTCTACCTGTAATTGAGAATACATCCTCAATAGGCATTAAGAAATCCTTATCCACTTCTCTAACTGGCTCAGGAATATCTTTATCTACAGCAGCCATAAGCGCCATGATCTGATCTTTAGCTCCTGCATCACCTTCTAAGGCTTTCAATGCAGATCCTTGAATGATTGATGCATCATCACCATTGAACTCATACTGATCAAGAAGTTCTCTAACTTCCATCTCAACAAGTTCTAGCATTTCTGGATCATCCACAAGGTCAACCTTGTTCATGAATACAACGATTTGAGGTACACCAACCTGTCTACATAAAAGGATGTGTTCTCTAGTTTGAGGCATTGGACCATCAGTTGCAGCTACAACTAAGATTGCTCCATCCATTTGAGCTGCTCCTGTTACCATGTTTTTCACATAATCGGCGTGACCAGGACAGTCAACGTGTGCATAATGCCTTCCTTCTGTTTCATATTCAACGTGTGCAGTATTAATTGTAATACCTCTTTCTTTTTCTTCAGGTGCACCGTCAATTGCGTCATAGGCCATCTTTTCTGACAAACCTGCCTCTGACAATACAAATGTAATTGCTGCCGTAAGCGTGGTTTTACCATGATCGACGTGTCCTATAGTTCCAATATTTACGTGCGGTTTGGTACGTTGAAAGGTTTCTTTAGCCATCAGATAAATTTTTTAGATAAAATGATATTTGTTTGTGTTAATATTTCTCTTCATTACAATTAATTAGAGCCAATGATAGGAATTGAACCTACGACCCCCTCCTTACCATGGAGGTGCTCTACCCCTGAGCTACATTGGCAATATGCCTCAACAGCTTAATTGCTTCACTCAATTTTATTTGAGCGGGAGACGAGACTCGAACCCGCGACCCTCAGCTTGGAAGGCTGATGCTCTACCAACTGAGCTACTCCCGCAATTATTCTTCTACATTTTCCTTATGTGGGGGTGATAGGATTCGAACCTATTCAGTCGAAACACCAGATTTACAGTCTGGCCCGGCTCTCCAACTCCGGCGCACCCCCTCTTAATCTTTCTTCAAGTTAAGAAGAGCCGATGGAGGGATTCGAACCCCCGACCCGCTGATTACAAATCAGCTGCTCTGGCCAACTGAGCTACATCGGCATCACATATTCAAGGCGCTTACGTAAAAGCGAATGCAAAAATATAAATTTTTCCGCAATTTTGAAATAGCTGGTGGAAAAAAATCACTAATCCTTTAAAGCGTTGATTAACAATTAATTAAGTGTCAAAATAGACCATATTTTGGTGTTTTCAAACATATTTTTTTCTATAATATGTTTGAATTCTATTTTTTACTCCTCTTTTCTAGCCTTAGGATGAGATTTTGAATAGACCTCTTTTAGCTTCTTAATGCTGTTGTGCGTATATATTTGAGTAGCTCCTAAATTGGCGTGCCCCAACAATTCTTTAATTGCGTTGATATCTGCGCCATTGTTTGTTAAATGTGTAGCAAAGCTGTGTCTTAAAATATGTGGGCTTTTCTTTTTAGATGTGCTAACTGTGCCCAACAAGCGTGTTACTACATTGTAGATGAATTTAGGGTAAACCGGTTTACCACTATCGGTTAAAAAAATATTTGCGCAAGCATTATCTATAAAATACTCATCCCTAAGCTCAATCAATTTTTTAATCTTTCTCAATAGATGTGAACTCAATGGAATCAATCTCTCCTTATTGCCCTTCCCTATTACTTTAATCATCTTATCGGAAGTCAAGACATCCTTCTCACTCAAAGGAATCAACTCTGCCCTTCTTATGCCAGTACTATACAGCAACTCAACAATTATTCTATCTCTAAAATTAGGGTAGCTTTCATCCTCATTTAAGTTATCTAGTAATTTTTTAATATTATCCTCCCTTATATACTCTGGCAGTCGTTTTGGAATTTTAGGAGCTATGATCTTTAACATAGGGTTCCGCTGAACAACCTTCTTTCTTTTTAAAAAATTGAAAAACGATCTAAGTGAGGAAATTTTGCGATTAATGGATTTTGCTGTATCCTCTTCTTCCATCCTGTTGACTATCCACGACCTAACGATGGTGTGTTTGATTACTTTAATTTCGTTAATGTCATAAACAGTAATGCAGTAATTGGCAAACTGCTGAATATCAGTTTTGTAAGCCGTTACTGTATGATGAGAGTAACGCTTTTCATGCAGCAAATAATCACAGAATGAATTAAGATGTTCAAACATATTGCAAATATACTTAATATATATTTTGCATGCTTTTTGCTTCTTAGAATTCTGTTAGGCAACAAAGACTATTCTTAAAAATGCCGATTTCTTAAAATAGACTAAAGCTTTATCATTTTTGATGCATTGCCACCTAAATGATCAATAATGTAATATATTCCTTGATTCATAATAGAAACATCTATCTCATTGTAACCGACAATTACTTCTTGGTTCAAAATCTTTCTTCCTTGCTGATCAAAAATTGATATTAAGGTTGTCTGTTCTGATTTAACCAAAAGGCGTTCGAAAACAGGGTTATTGATTTCAAGTGATGTGATTTGTTGTTCTGCATCTTTAATTGAATTCAATAAACAAAATTCTTCATTAGGCTCTAATTCTAGATATTCTTGAGGGGATAAATCTTTACCAATAAAACCAGAAAAATCTAATGGATATCTTTGTACTTGATTATTGAAATTCTGTGAAGCAGTAATAATTGTTCCTTGAGGGACTGGTTCGCCAAAAACGAGCGGTACTACATACTCCCAAACCGGTTCTTCATCATCAGTTAACTCAAATATACGACCTTGAGAAGCAGCGCAAATTAAAAAATTCCCATTCTCTAAAAGTTGAATATTTGATGCATGCGTTGAGTCATTTTTTAAAGAATCAGGATGACTAACTTGCCTTGTACTTTCTTCAGGAAAATAATTTCCATCTGGTTGTTTTAAATATTTTTGACCTAGAGTGTCAAATGTTGTGCGTAAAATTTCGCCCACTGAAATATCCGCACCTATTTTATTATTAAAAACCAAAAGTTGGCCATCATATTCGCTAGATTCATTAGAAATCCATTTAGCATCGTGTTGATAAATTAAGGTCTGATCTTCTACTTCTCCATTTTTGTGCGCAATTGGATTTCCCCATCGAAACAGAATGTCACCGCCGATTCCTGAGTTCCCCCCTGAAGAAGTTGCAGCTTCATCGACCGTTGTACTATGATCAATAATCCAAATCTCTTGGTAATTTCTAACGCTTATTATTATTTGATCTAACTCTTCATTGTAATCTATAGAATTGGAATGCATAAAGTCTGATCGGCCAAAGGCAAACTCTTGATAATTAAGATCAAATCTATGTGCATTTTCTTTCACATCTCCGAAATTATTTTTGGTCTCATCAAAATCTTGTACAACATGATCCCAACTATGCCATTCCCAAACGATTGAATCTAAATCGGGACTTAACTCAAATACACAATCAAACCAAAGTTCAGTTTGATTATTTGCAATGGTATCAAATCCAGCTTCCACGATATCCTCTAAAAACTTTCTCTCATAGACCAAACACATTATATTGCCATTTGGCAATATAGCAAGATCATGATGTTGTCTAAAAATTGAATCTCTTATAACCCTTCTAGCCAATAAATGAGAATCCCAATCATATAGTTCAATGATTCCTCCAGATCCTCCAGCTCCAAAGCTTGGGCTAGTAAATTCACCACTAGATTTGGCCTTTAGTAAATTCCCTTCTGCTGTTAGCTTTGCTACAGCTCCTGGTGCAGTGAAGTTCTCATCTGGCCATTCATTGATGAGTTGCCCACATTGGTTTAATAGAAAAACTGAGGATTGATTGTTTGGGTAAATTAAATTATAACCAGGATAACTTTTTGAGCCATTATATTGCAATAAGCCTACGGTATTTTCTGATTGTGCTTGAGAACTATTTGTAATCAAGAAACAAGTAATTAAAATTAATAATGTTCTATTTTTTTGCAACATCAGCAAATGGCTACAATTTAAAATTTATACAATTTAAATGATTCTTCTAAAGTTTGGCCACTATTTCCGTTTTAAATAAGTCATGAAAAATATAAAAGGCAAGATATAATAACTACTTATATTTAACTTTAAACAAACAGCAACGAATTACTCTATTTTAATGAAATTTGAAGTTACTAATCTTCCTTTATTATTTACTCTTACTACATAATAGCCACTGTCTAAATCCTTAACATCAAATGTATTGTTGTACAATTTGATTTTTCTAATTTTCCCAAACACATCTATCACTTCGACTTCTCCATCATCGAATGTTAATTCACTTAACAAATGAATCTTTGTTTGAGTTGGATTTGGAAAACATCGAATTGTATAATTAGAAAATGTCTGATTAAATATTGCAGTGCTCGTATCTAAAGCCATCGTATCCAAAGCGGTTGCTAAACTATCTTCATAAATGGTAATTCGTTGATTTGCAAACACATTGTAAATAGTATCATTTTCTATATCCCCCAGCCAATCAACCACTATGGTATCTACTGAAGAAATGGTATCTAAACCAAAATGCAATGTTGAACTATTTTGTGAGCAATGACTGCTTGCTCCTACCAATTCTTGATAATATTTCTGACCATTAAAATGCAAGGTAACTTTTGAACCAAAACCATTTGTGTTTGAAAGATAGCCAACCAAGTCAATTTGAAGATAGTTTCCCAAACTATCCGCATCATTTCTATAGAGTTTTGTTTGCCAATTACCAAAACTTATTGGTACATTTTGGCTAACCACCAAAATATCTAAATCACCATCATTGTCATAATCACTATAAGCAACACCTCTGGAAACGTCAGTATTTTCAATTCCTAATCCCTCTTCCTGCACAAATTGACCATCGGTATTAGAAAAATAAACATCATTTTGATTTAAGGCAGAGGCAATAAAATCTGGAGTAGAAACCCAACCATTGGCTACATACAAATCCGAATAAGAATTATTGTCAAAATCAGCAAATAAGCAACCCCAACTTATCGAATACCAACCTTCATCTTCATTAAACCAAGTATCGTCTACTCCTTTATCTATTGCAATATTTTCAAATACTCCGCCTTGATTTTCTAGTAATAAATTTGATCCCAGATTTGAGA
Source organism: uncultured Saprospiraceae bacterium (assembly GCA_937950315.1). Taxonomy (GTDB): domain Bacteria; phylum Bacteroidota; class Bacteroidia; order Chitinophagales; family Saprospiraceae; genus JAHDBF01. The sequence goes on from CALFDU010000071.1 coordinate 30,132, forward strand.
CATAGTAATCCATTAGCCCATCATGATTATAATCACTATTACATATACCCATACCGTATATTGCTTGATCCATTTGCAACTCTTCAGCAGAATTAATGAATCCTTCACCATTATCATTTTGATATAATGTATTAGGGAAAAGAAATTCTCCAAAATCATTGGCAACGAAAATATCTTGATCGCTATCAAGATCCACGTCAGTTGCACAAAGTGCTAGTGAGCAAGCACTTCCCGAAACTGGACTACCATCAATTCTTTCAAATTGAATACCATCAATATTTCTGTACAGTAAATTTTCAAAGCAGGTGTGATCATACCCAATGATATTATCATCATCATCAAATAAAAAGGCAGATTGATCAACATAATTAACTACATAAATATCTAGTAATCCATCAGCGTCATAATCAAACAAAGTTGCACCAATCGAATAGGCAAAATCTGCGTCCTCAAGTTGGCCCCAAATATCTAGGAAGGTATTGTTTTTTTGATTGAGGAAAAGGAAATTTTTCCCAAACGGATTATATACATCGCCACGCGTTGTAACAAATATATCCTGAAACCCATCCCTATTCACATCACCAAATGCAACTCCGGTGGTGTAAAACTCAGAGGTTAAAAACAATCCTGCTTCTATACTTTGCAGTGTAAAAGTTCCATCTCCATTGTTGATGTAAAATTGGTCAATATCCCTCCCTGAGGTAATATAGAGATCATCATCTCCATCGTTATCTGTATCCAAAAAGGCAACTCCTCCTCCAATGAAACCACTATGCCTAAAAATATGATCTACTCCCACTCCCAACGAAACTTCTGTAAAGTTTTGGGCAAACAATAACGATTGAGAAAAAGCAACAATCAGTAAGAGGCCAATATTCCTTTTTGTACCATTCATTTTGAAAATATAATTAAATATTTGATTCAATAAACAAAAAAGGAGCTATAGTAATACTATAGCTCCTTGAATTATTTTAAAAGATTAAGATCAGAATCTTAGTTTGTCAATTCTGGCCAATCCTCTCCGTCTACTCTTACAATGTCAGAAGTTGCTCCTTCACCGTAGTCATTTGCCCACTCGAAAGTTAAAACAGTTCCGTTGGTTTCAACATTGTCAATAACGTATGATTCATCCCATTGACTTACTCCTGACCATTCAAGCTTACCATCAGTATCGATAAGCCTTAAATCTCCATTTGGTAAGGCTCCTTGATCCGCTCCATAGCATGGATAGTATGCACCCATAGAAGCATCAACATTGGTAGTACCTGCATCTGCATCAGTAGTTGTAAAGTTATAAAGACCTGGCCCGTCTGGATCTGTATGTTCCTGAAGCCATTCCATATCACCTGACCATGTTGCCATGTCTGCTCCACATTGATCCCATCCAATACCTGCTCCTTGATCGGTGCAAATAGTAGTGGCTGTCATGAATCCTGCAAGATCTGATCTAAATGTAACCAAAATTGGAATATTGTCAACGCCAATTGCCATTTGCATTAAACCTCTGAATAAAGGCTGACCTTGAACATTAGCCTGTGTATTACTTGAGTTGAATACAGAACCGTCAGTTTTAGTTATTTCAGCTTGTAGGTCGAAATTAAATCCGAACACCAAACTATCTTGAACCAAACCAAGTGCATCCATGATATCTGACATATTCCAATTAACAGTAAGTGTAGGTAATCCTAGTGCTCCTGCAGAAAAGTCAGATCTTGAGAAACTTGCTATTTGAACAGGTCCTCTGTCTCTGTAAGCTGCTGTCCATGTGTAAGACTCAACATTTTGACCATTGTTTTCATCGTACATTTCCACTGTAAATCCAACAGTTGAATTTTCGATGTTGTTAAAGTCCCATGCATCACCATCCGCATTTCCTGCAACATTTACGCCATCAATTATTCTGGCGATAGCTCCATATTCTAAGTCTTCAAATTCTACAAACCTTCTATCTTTTTCACAAGATTGGATGGTAAGAAGAACCAAAGCGAAGCATAATATTTTATATAAATTATTTTTCATTCTTTAAAAGTTTAAATTATAGAGTACATCCAGCTGGGTTAGTATCCCAGAATACTGGTGTTGTAACTCCGCCTTTTTGACTAATAGATGAATTCGAACTAACAGATGATGCTGGGTACCAGAATGATCTAGCATATCCTCCAGGATCAGCATCTCTCGTTGGTTGTTGGTTAGATGGCATACAAGTTCTTCTGTAGTTATTGTATGCTTCTAAACCTTGTCCCTGTAGTGCAAGCATGTATTCTTTCATAACAACCTCTAAAGGTTCTGAAGCTGAATCATAAAGTGATAACACTTCATCAACATATGCATTGATAGCTTCTTCAGTAGGAACAAATGCAGGATCTGCATCTGCTGCTCCGAAAGCTATAACTTTGCCAATTGATTGTCTAACACCCATTTCCAACATTGTTCTCGCATCATCATTCGTACCCATAGTTAAAGCTGCTTCAGCTCTCATAAAGTAAACATATGATGACATGATCAAAGGCTGAATACCAGCACCGCCTAAACCGTCAGTTCCCATATTTGAAACTTGAGCACAGTTATCAGCATCAAAGCTACCACCTGTTGGGTATACACCCCAAGCAGTTCTTTTCAAATCATCTGGTGGTATACCATCATCGTTTCCATGATCTCTACCCCAATATCCTGCGTATTCTTCATTTGGGTCACCCCATTCTAAAGATGCTGTACAGAATGGAAATCCTGGATCCCAGTGTGAAGGATATGGCTGACTAAGACAATCAAGTGTAAATGGATCTTCATCAGTTTCATCACAATCTTGTCTGTAGAAATAGTATCTCAACCTAGGATCTTCATTGTCCTTTTCTCCAAAGAATAACCACATGTAGTAGTTAGATAAGTACCAAGAAGGTCCACCATCCTCGTATCCATCAGAATAGTAAGGGTGTCTTGAATCTGGATTTACTCTGTTTGAACCATAGTTAAATGCCCAATCATCAGCAGAATCAGTGATTAAGTTTCCGCTAGCAACAATGTCGTTGATTTCTGAAGCACTTCCTCCTACCAATCTAGTATTAAGGTTGTATCTCAACTTTAATGAATTTGCCAATCTTAACCATTGATCTCCAGTACTGTAAAACAAATCAGTGTTGATTGCAGGTCCTCCTGATCCTAGTTCAGCAATAGCCTCATCTAGTAATGCAGCAGCTGCATTGTATACTGACTCTCCTGAATCCAATTTAGGATTAAAGTTTGTACCATCACCAGCTTCTGAATAAGGTACATCTCCAAAAAGATCAACCAATGACATCAAAGTATATGCTTTGATAGTCTTAGCAATACCAGAGTGCTGTGTGAATGAAGTTCCAGACCTTTCAATTACTAAGTCTAGATCAGGTAACACTTCAGCATAAGCTTGGAACCATAAAAAGTCAAAACTTGCTGAGTTATCAGCATTGTCATATCTGTTTCCTCCGTCTAAAGCTGTCAATCTAGCGTAAGGCATTGTCTCATCACTAGCTTCATCTGCAAACTGAGCAAATTCAATCATTGCATTGTTTAGAACCAAATTGAAATCCGCCAACTCTGGGCTTACTCCGTTTGGATCTGTTAAGTTTCCTTCTAATTCTAATATTTCGTTACACGATGTAGCAAACAAGAACATCGCAAGCGTAGCTATTAGATATATATTTAAATATTTCATGTTTTAATGTTCTTTGTTATTAAAATGTAATTTTCAAACTACCACCTACTGATCTTGAAGCAGGAGCATTCATCAACTCAAGTCCTCTAAAGTTACCTACACCTGTTGATAATACTTCAGGGTCAAAGTTTGCACCTTCAGGGAATCCATAAGCTCTGAACCATAAGTTCTGACCACTAAGTGTCAATGAAGCAGATCCAAACGGAGTCTTTTCAAGAATAGATGCAGGAATTCCATATGACAATGAAATTTCTCTCAATTTCAAGTACGTTGCATCATAAACTCTTTGCTCTTGAATAAATACACCACCGTTTCTCCAGTAGTGATCTGTTGATGTGATCTGAATAGTATTTGGAACCAAGTCACCATCAGCGTTTGCAATCAAACCTGGCGCAATAAGAGGAACAAATCTATCAAAATCAGTTTCTTGCAAAATACCTCTTGCTAACAATGTAGAAGGTCCAGTTGCATACATCTCACCACCATCTTGGTAAGCCAATTGAGCAGCTAATACAAGTCCTTTGAAACCTATAGAAGCTCCACCATTCAATGTATAGTTTGGATTAGGATCAGCAATGATTCCTAATTCAGGAGATGTTTGATAAAATCCTGCTGATGATACAATTGGTAGACCTGAAGCTTCATCTCTTAGCACTTGTTCTCCAACGATAACACCATATGGCTCGTCAACAAAAAATGCTGGACCTAAGTTAGAAAACAATGCATCTGTAATAAAATCATCTACTCCGTCAGCCAAAGCTACAACAGTGTTGATGTTCTTAGTAATGTTGAAATTGAAGTTTGTATAGAAATCAGTAGTTCTGATTGCGTTTACATTCAATCCTAATTCGATTCCTCTGTTGTTTACTTCTGCCACATTAATTGTAGTTTGAGTAAATCCAGTTGAAGGATCCATTGGGAAATCCAAAATCAAATCTTTTGAATCTTTGTTGTATAAAGAAAGATCAACTCCTAATCTATTTTTGAAGAATCTTGCTTCCAATCCAACTTCAACTTCTTGGTGAAGCTCTGGCGTTAAATCAGGGTTACCAAATACATTGTTCACTGAGTTTGTATTGATAATTGTTCCGCTAGCATCTACAAATTCGTTTGCAGTAATTGCAAGTGTATTTCTTGTAGAATATGGACTTGGATATCCAGCTGAAGTACCATAACCAACTCTAACTTTCAAGTAGTTAATCATGTTGTTGTTCTGCAAACCTGGAATAGCTTCAGAAGCAATGAATGATAAACTAGCACTTGGGTAAAAGAATGATCTGTTTGCTTCTTCTAGAGTAGAAGTCCAGTCATTTCTTCCTGCCAAGTTCAAGTACAAGAAGTTGTTAAATCCTAAAGTAGCTGAAACGTAAGCACCAATAAGGTTCTCTGTAATTGTTGCTGATTCACTAATGTGATCAATGAAGTTATCGTGTGTCAATAATCCAAATACAAACTGGTTAGTACTTGTCAATAAAGTTCTATCAGTTGCATCATGTCTTAGGTTAACACCCGCAACAGCATCCAAATCTAAGCTTTCAGTTAAGCCTTTATAAACAGCTACATTGAAGTTATGATCAAGAATTTGAGTGTTTCTATTTGAAGTTTCAAGAAGTCCATCAGGAACTTGTCCTCCACCTCTATTCAACTCATATCTTTGAGTTTGAGAGTAGTTATCAAAACCTAATCTATAGTTAAGATTTACTCCTTCTGTCAATTCGTATCCAGCAGCAATTGTTCCGTAAATTCTATTTACGATTTCGTTATCTGATGAATTGAAAAGAGTCCAATAAGCATTTGTAATATCATTTCCACCTCTGTAGAAGATACTTGATCCATCTAAAGGATTTTCATATTCCAAACCATTTAAATCTACTGATCTTGGAGTATAGAAAACATTTGAGAAAAGTGATGCACCATCATTTGGATTTGATGATGTACTCGTACTTGTTGGTGGTGCAACTTTATCAAGAGCTACATAATTTAATGTAGTAGATAAAGTGATTTTATTGGCAAATTTAGTTCTTGCACCTAAACTAACGTTTGTTCTGTCTAGTGTACTCAACGGTACAAAACCTTCATCATTTCTTTTTGCAAAAGAGAAGTTAATACTTGAGTTGTCTCCTAAACTTTTAGTAGCAAAAACTGAAGTATTTGTAGTCAACCCATCTTGGAAAAACCCTTGAAGGTTGTCATATGCTTGATATGCATATCTAGCATCAACGTATTGAGGCAATACATCATTCAAGTTAGCTCTGCTATATGGGTGAGGGATAGTACCATCTGAAAGGTCATATCCTGTTTGCCCGTTTTCAAAAGCAGCGTTGATTAATGTAGCATGTACTCCTGGATCAAATGGTGCTCCCCAGTTTGAGAAGGCAGCAGATGCGTTGTTCCAGAAACCATTTCCGTATAGATCCTGATCTTCAGGCAAACTAGCAATAGTATTTGAATAAACTGATTGGTTAACAGTTACTTCAAATCCTTTGTTTGCATCATTTGACTGACCATTCTTAGTAGTAATCAAGATTACACCATTTCTACCAGCTTCACCATAAAGTACTGTTGCACTTAATCCTTTAAGTACACTAACTTCAGCGATGTTGTTAGGATCGATGTCTAAGAATCTACTTGAAGTAGTACCGTTTCCTTGCAAAGCAGTTCTGTCTGAATCAGTACCTGAACTAAATGGTACACCATCTACTACAAATAATGCTTGGTTTGAACCAGAAATAGAAGAATATCCTCTAATAACTACGTTCGTACCAGAACCAGCAAGACCGGAAGTAGATAAAATATCTACACCAGGTACTTTACCTCTTAAAACCCTAGAAACATCAGCTTCTGGCTTTAATTCGATATCAGCGGCGCCTATGGTAGTAATACCATATCCAAGAGCTTTCTTTTCTCTTTTGATACCTAGACCAGTTACAACGATTTCATCAATCAACTCTGAGTTTGATGCCATTGTAACGTTTAATTCTCCTGGTCCAGAAACAAGGACATCAGTTTCCGTATAACCTACGTAACTGACTACTAGGGTATTAACCCCATCAGGTAAAGTGATGGTATATCTTCCATCAATGTCTGTGATTGTTCCAACGGAAGTTCCTTTGGCCAATACACTTGCTCCAATTAGGGCCTCTCCAGTATCATCTGTGATCGTACCGCTAACTGTTGTCTGTGCCATCATTGTTCCTAAGCAGAGGAACATGATAGATACAAGAAATGTTAGTTTCTTCATACTACATTTTTTAGTTATGAAATTGATAAGTATTTAAAAATCTTTTTATATGTGATAGCCATGGGAATAGCTATAATTTCGTTCAGTGATTTCGTTAATGCGTTAAATTTATAAAATTACTTTAACACAACAGGACTAAAATGCAACTTTCTTAACCTTTACATAACATAAGACCCACAATAAAGACTAGATGGTTGGTCGAAAAAGCCAAAAATTATTTTCTAATTGGTTGTAAAAGTCTTTGATACATGCCTATTGTGTTTTGTAGCCCATAGTACAATGCATCTGATATCAAGGCATGACCAATACTAACTTCCTGTAAATCAATCAATTGCGAAGAATAATATCTCAGATTGGTTAGATTCAAATCGTGACCAGCGTTTAAGCCAAGGTTTTCTTTCTGTGCGGCTTTAGAGGCTAAAAAATGTGGCTTAACCGCTTCTTCTTTGTTTGATTCATATAAATTTGAATAGTCTCCTGTATATAATTCAATACGATCTGTTCCAGTTTCTTTGGCTTTTATCACCAAATCTGGGTTTGCCTCTAAAAATATTGAGACTCGAATTCCTTCATTTTTGAAATTTTCGATAATGTCTTCGAGAAACGATCGATTCTTCACGACATCCCATCCTTCTGAGGAAGTAAGTACTCCGGGAGGATCAGGCACCAGAGTTACTTGCGCTGGTTTGTTTTTAATGACCATGTCAATAAATCTCTCATTTGGATAACCTTCTATGTTAAGCTCAGTCTTAACGCATTCCTTAAGGATTGAAATATCGTTATATCGAATATGTCTTTCGTCTGGTCTTGGATGAACTGTAATCCCATCAGCTCCGAACTCTTCACAATCAATGGCAACTTGCTTAAGATTGGGTAAATTTCCTCCTCTTGAATTTCTTATTAATGCAACTTTATTAATATTGACACTTAGTTTGGTCATAAAATCATTTTCTTTGGTTTCAAATCAAATGTAAATCTAAAAAGACTTGAAGCAAAGAATAATAACTGGGATAATATTTGGTCTGATCGTTTTAGGCCTGCTGATGTTTCATGACATAAGTCGTCTTATTTTACTTGGCCTTATTCCTTTACTTTCACTTTTTGAATATTTAAAAATCACCAAAGCCAAATTGGTTGATTATATTTTTTGCTTGTTAATCATTGGCTTTGCATTTGGTCTTTGTTATTTTTTAGAGTTTAATCCTCTATATCTCATTCTGATTTGCTGTACCATAAATCTATCATTGGTTGCAAATTTATTTTTGACTCCTCCATTCATAAAACATACTACATTAAAATCTGTCTTCGGTGCTTTCTACATTGTGATACCTTTTATGCTTGCGCAAATATTGGAATTGCATTCAACAAAGGGCTATGCATTGATATCAATTATGATCCTAATTTGGGTTAGTGATAGCTGTGCTTATTTTGTTGGTTCTAGAATTGGTAAACGAAAATTATTTCCAAGCATTTCACCTAAAAAAACATGGGAAGGATTTTATGGAGCGGGAATGTGTGTTTTTATTGCAGCCTATATTACCGGAAGTATTTTCAGTGTCAATGAATTAAATTTCTGGATGTTTTTTGCTCTTATTATTTGGATCTTAGGATCGCTGGGAGATTTAATAGCTTCGCATGTCAAGAGAATTCATTCTGTAAAAGACTCTGGTACAATTTTGCCAGGACATGGTGGATTCTTTGACAGGTTTGATGCTTTTATATTTGTTCTGCCATTTATTCTTTTACTTCTCGAGTACGTTGGCTAAATATATCTCCTTCATTCAATCTATTTTTTATTCCAATAAAATTAGGAAATTGAATTTCTTAGATTAACTCTATGATAGTATGTTTTCTAGGTAATTAGTTTACTATCCTCCAAATCAAAGTCTATTCATTTCAAAAAAACTACAACTCTTTTCTCGTATGCGCCAATCAAAATAATTTGCCCAAGCTATTTATGGCTATTTTTTTCACAGTCACCTATTCCCTTACTCGGGTTTCAAAAATTTATTTTTTTCTTTCACAAGAGTTCACCAAAGTATGGAATTTACAGATATAAGGCTTTCTTAAAGTAAGCGTATTACTTACTTGTTGTTGTAAAAAAAAGAACCTACTTAAATATTAACATTTATTATAATATATTCTACGAGAATGTGTCTGTAAAAGGTCATAATACACATTATAAAATTCTATATATATAGAATTTTATCATATCTTTGTTAGTACTCAACTACCTGTAAAAAGGTAGGAAATTAAACTAAAACTACAATATGGGTCTCATTGCGAAAAATGTGATGTTAGCTTTGCTGATGTCCTTTGTTATCATCCCGTCAATTACATTCTCTCAAGCATGCAATATTGTATCTGCGCAAGAGCCAGATATGATTTTTGCCAGTCGTTATCCTGGTACTACTGAGGAAATAAATCATTTCCTTGCAAACAAGAGTTGGGAAGGTTTAGAAAACGCACGTGTTGAAGATGACGAATACCTGCAGGTTGAATTAGAAAGATTTGACAGAACACATGTTATTCGTTTTTCAAACTTTGGATTTAATGTACCAGAGTTGGCAACTGTTGATGGATTGAGAGTTTCATTTAATGGTCAATCTATAGGAGAAGGAATGGTCAGACAAATGCAATTGCAATTACATACTACAGAACCGGTAGGAGAAGATCGTTCGCAACTTCCATCTCTACTTGGCAACGAATGGATCAACGATACACTTGCTGTAGATAGGTGGTGGAGTTATGGCTATCTAAACGATACTTGGGGCAGAGATTGGTCTGCAGCGGAAATAAATGATACAACATTTGGGGTCATTTTACAAATAGAAAATCAAACTGAAGAAACAATACAGGCGATTATTGATCAAGTAAGAATTAATGTTTATTACACCCCACCCTTTAATATTTGTGATCATGAATGTGTTGTTTTTTCAACGGACCCTATTGACGGAATTACAAACTTTAACTGGACCTTTCCTAGTATATTTGAGCAAGTTGTATCTCCAGTAAATCAGGAAATTTTAAATTTAAATCTTATTGATAATATTACTGGTTCCTACGAAGTGTGTGTAACTCCTGAAGGACAGTCACAATGCTGCAGAGATTTTGAGATTATAGATTGTACGCCTGGCTCCGTTGGTAATCGTGTTTGGAAGGACACTAACATAAATGGAATTCAAGATCCTAACGAAATAGGAATTCCAGGAATTCGAGTTCAACTATTTGACGAAAGTGGATTTTTTTTAGAAGATCAATTCACAGATAATAATGGTAATTATCGTTTCAGTAACTTAAGTACTGGCAACTATCGAATCAAAACAAGCCCTCCAAATGATGACTGCAACATAAGCGAATCTACAGCAGGAACAGAAGATAGTGATAGTGATTACGATTTGGCTTTCGGGCCCAGTACTTCAGGTGTCTTTCACATAGAACCAGGACAAAATAGAGATGATATTGATTTTGGGTGGACTCCAAAGT
>CALFDU010000072.1 GCA_937950315.1 uncultured Saprospiraceae bacterium
CCCTAGCGAAATAATCAAAAGATCCCGATCCACTTTGCATATCTGGTGATAGAAAAATACTGGAAGGATCTCTGTGATTTACTTTTCCGATGGGCAGTTTGATTCCACCGGATATGTTCAAGGCATTTCGTTGATCTGCAATCAATAAATATTGTCCTAGGATGCTGAGGTCGCCAATACCAATACTAGACTGTGTTGATGAAACTGTCGTACGACTCTGATGAACCAATGGAAGCGTTACGGATGCAGCCCATTTTTTGGATATCACATAATCTAGTTTGACAGCCGCATTCTGACCAAAGCGAGAACGAGGATCATTCACGAGACGCCTATTGTTATCAATGAGCAGATTTATGCTTTTGTACTCGTAGGTAAATTGGAGTGATAAGGAATTGATGTCTCCATTGCTTATCTCCAAATTGGAGCTAATAGGTGCCCCTGCGGTACAGCATGTCTGTCCGCTCACTGAGGCAGAAACCATCAAAATCACGAATAAGGATAGAACTCGTGTTATCATATACCTGAAATAACAAACATATTATTACCATGTTCCTATGTTCAAATAAAATGTTAATAAAATGTCCGAGCAAATACTTTGAGATTTGGGAAATCATATAAAATAAGCGTTTATACCCTTTCATTATAATCAATAGTATTGTCCTTTCAATCAAGCATATTGAAGCTAAAAGCGATAACTTTGTCACATGAAAGAAATTTTGCTTTTGATACTGTCCATTTGTATGACGAGTGCCACTGCACAAGTTGTGGTAGATGGACTTTATACGGATTGGAGTGAGGACAATGTAAGTATAGAAGATGCTTTTGATGTTCAAGATTTGGATATCAGAAAAGTGTGGATTGCCAATGACGAGGAACGTCTTTATGTACGCTTTGACGCCAATGAAGAATTTGATCTTCAGGATGATGAGGATGTGGCACTTTTTATAGATGCGGACAATGATCCTAGCACCGGCTTTTCTGTGAATGGAATCGGCGCAGAAATTTCTTACTACTTTGGCGACCGTGATGGCTTTCTGAATTTCCCAAATACCTTTCAAGGCGTCAATCACTTTACGATGGGATTGATTGCCATCCCAACCACTACTTCCAAGACCTTTGAGATTGCTGTTGACCGATTGATTTCAACCAATCAAGGAACCATTGAAATGGGAAGCACGATTGCCATCTCGATGCAGAACGGCAATGCCGATGTTGTTCCCAATGAAGATGGTGGAGTATTGTATGAGTTGGAAAACACAACATCCGATATTTCTTCTTACAGTTTGGTAAAAGAATCTGATGATTTGGTCAGGGTGATGAGTTACAATGTCCTACGAGATGGATTTTTAGATTCGTCGCAGGCATCATCTTTGAGGGCTATCATGACGGCCATGAATCCAGACATCATTGCGTTTCAAGAAATATACGATCATCCATTGAATCAGCTTGCTGAATTGATCAACGATTTACTTCCGCTTCCAGATAATCGAAGCTGGAGTTTTGCCAAGACGGGTCCGGACATTATCGTTTTCACAAAAGGCAATGTCGAAGAGTTTGCACCGATCGGTAGCAACGGTGTTTTTCTATTGACGGATGAAAATTCAGAGAATCCGATGTTGTTGTACAATGTGCACTTGCCGTGTTGTGACAATGATGTCGATAGACAAAATGAGATCGATCGCATCCTGGGTGTAATGAGAGACAAGGAAAGTTCGTGGGACATAGGATTTGATTATCCGGAAGATGTTCCGCTCATCATCACGGGTGATTTTAATATGGTGGGTCTGTCACAGAATTACCAATCATTTTTGGAGGGAGACATAGACAATGAAAGTACTTACGGTTCTGATTTTGCTCCAGACTGGAATGGCAACAATTTGATAGATGCCAATCCATACGTCACTGGCTACCCTGCCAACTACACATGGCGGAATCAATCCTCTTCCTACATCCCTGGCAAGTTGGATCTTATGTTTTATACGGGATCCGTGCTGCAGCAGAAAAACGCATTTGTGCTTGACACAGAATTCCTCGCAGATGCTGAGTTGGGTGCGTTCAATCTTGCTAGCAACACCACTGCCCGAGCCTCGGACCACCTGCCATTGATTGTTGATTTTGCCGTAGGAGAAACGGATCTCGATGAGGATGGATTTGGTTCATTGGAAGATTGTGATGACAATGATCCAGCGATCAATCCAAATGCTGAGGAGATTGCCAACAATGAAATCGATGAAAATTGCGACGGATTGGATTTTATCACTTCCGTAAATGATTATAATGCGCTTGAATTAAATATTTTTCCTAATCCGACGAGTAGTTTTGTAAAAATCGAGGCGGAAGGAACATATAGATTTAATCTAACGATATATGATGCTGAGGGTCAGGAAGTGATGAAGATTGAAGCGTTAGAAGCCAATGATATTTTGGATGTTTCGGAGCTTGGCAAAGGAGTATTTTTACTGATATTGGAGAGTGAAACGGGCGAAAAAGTGAGTCAAAGATTAATAAGGTTATAATCTTCCATTAAATAATTTCAAAAAATCGAAAATCCTATTAATTTTGCAGCCCAGTTGAATTGGTCTCGTAGCTCAACTGGATAGAGCAGCTGCCTTCTAAGCAGCAGGTTCCAGGTTCGAGTCCTGGCGGGATCACAGAAAACCCTTGTAAGTCATTGATTTGCAGGGGTTTTGTTTTTTAGAGGTCGCGTATTGTGATACATCTTATCTGGAAGTCATTGATAGATTATCAAATACCAATAAACTTTTCTACCAGCCCTTAAAATTGTTAATTTGAAAACAAATTGATCCTTTTAACTTTTCTTTTTTGAATTCAAAGAACTACAGTAGGCCTTATTTATGTTATATTTGTAATGAATCTGAAACGCCCTTGTGGCCGTGTAAAACGATAAGCGAGTAGGATTCCCCCGGGTTTCGCATTGCGTTACCCTTTTTTTTACTCATATCTCAACAACTTTATTTTGAGTTGAGTAATTAGTCGCATGAGGGTTTATCACATTACCTAATAACCCGTAAAAAGTTCTAATTCCTTTTTTTCTTACATATCTATTGGGCTCATAAAATTGTCTTGCAAAATAACATACTACATCTGCCATCTGATGTAAATATGAATTGGCTGAATCTCTTAAAACAGGATCCTCCACTATTGACCTTAATCTCATATTTCTTGATCCATCCCCATGGTATTGATTATTGGGAACATTGTTAAATCTCCTCATTTCTCTTAAGAGTTTAGTCAATTTACCACCATCGGTATCATCTGGTATTATAATTCCTTTTTCATTGTGGCCTCCTGGAAAATTTTTAAAAGCTAGGGTATTTTCAACTCTTTGGAGTAGAACCTTCCAAGTTTTTTTCAAATACAGTGTTATTTGTAACGGCACTTTTGTCACAGCGAACGGTAATTATACTTACGTCATTTCTAGAGTTTAACCATTTAAGACATTTCTTTAGGAGATCAATTCTATCGTGTTTTGCAATCGGGTTTCTGAGTTTATTTTTGCCATTGACAAACTCCGATGCATGTATTTCTTCCTTCATCATAATTCCATATCTAATTTTAAGATATCTTCTAAAGTTGATTAGATCATCAAGTACATTCATCCAAGCAGATTCGTGAATTACAATTGCACTTAAAACAAAAAAATTAGTTGGACTATTAATTAAACCTGTATCGCCACTCTCATCAACATATATTAAATACATAAAATAAAATTTAGCCTTTGAAGTTAGCCAATCTAATGTTCAAATAAAATAATAATTACTAATTACCCATTAATCGCAGAAGGCTCCATTATTGGATAAACCAACTTGAACTCGCAGCTCAACTGGATAGAACAGCTGCTTTCTCGGCAGCAGACTCCAGCTTTCAAACAAACACTTAATTGTACTCCTTTAAGTAATCTCTTTCTGTCCCATATGGGTAACAATTCTCATAATATACATGTCCTTCTACAGAAAATTCTCCCGATTCGAAAGTTAAAAAGAATTCAATTCCTTCGCTTCCACGATGTAAAGGAGATTCAATTTTTGACATCATCCTATACTTGTTGATATCTGATTGTAACAAAGGAGTAAATGTGTAAATTCTTACATTGCGTTTGTTATCCAAAACAGAAACTGGCGTTTCGAAATAATTTTCTTCTGTAAACAAATCAGTACTACTTCCCCTGTTTAAAAAAACTGAATTAAAAAACTCGTTACTATTAAGACATGATTGATCAGAAGAAGTTTGTTCGTTTACACAAAACCAATAATAATTAAAATTGACAATTCCGTAGGTAATACAATCAGAAGTATCTAATTCAATTTTATTGTAAACGTAAATTTTTTCAGAGTCTTCTTCCCATGATGTGGTTTTTAAATACAATAGTACTTTATTCAAAGCCTTTGCAAAATCAACTTCAACTTCATTAGATTGTTTTCTATGTGTTAAACATGACAGTAGAAATAAGGTGAAAAAAAATATTAAAAAGGAAATTCTCATAAATAACATTTAGCTGAATCAAAAGCATAAATCATCACAAATAAATCCTCATGGATATCCTTTGTTTCGATTCGCTTTTTACCAAGACTTCTACATAATAAACCAAAGATGAACTTCTATTTTTATTAAGTTCTGTCATATTTAGATCTTCACCACCTTTTACTTGATGTATCATTTCGTGATCTTCATCAAAGAGATTAAACTCAACTTCTGAAAATCGAAAAATATCGTCTGCCTTGTCGTGTTTCCGTTTTAGTGAAACATCTTCTATCGAAAAGGAATCCATTACATATTCCGCCCCTGTAGAAATAAATGACAACTCTCTTTCTGCATACATCACTGAATATAAATCATTAGGGTTGTGAAATTTCCTTGAATCATCGATTTGTTCTGGTGCCAATGCTACTACGTCTTGAATTCTGTAAGACTTACTTATCGCTTCACCATTTATTACTTGATTCTGATGATTTAAAAAATCTTGTTTGCTTATCTTATATTCAATCACTTCAACACCAAAATCCCAATATGTATATTGGCAATGTGAAACCATCACCGTGTCATAGTACAAGTAATAATTCTGGTCTTCTTGAACTTGACCAAAACAGGCCATCGAAACAATGCAGTTAAAGAATATTATTAATTTTATTCGCATTTTAAATTTATATTTTGACCTATCCTACTCTACCAACAACTCGCCTACCTTGTACAATATGATTTAAAAATGAACTTCCATTTTTAAATATTCGTTATAAGAATTTATCACCGTAATAATAATCATATCAGCCTCTTCAATATTTTTTCCAATTTCATCATCAGTCACACCATTATATTCTTGCTGATGTATCAACCAATGGTTTTTATAAAATCCTACAATAAATTTACTTTCCTTATTATACCACAAACTCGGCACTACAATTCCACCAGATAAAACCTCTTCCTTAGTTAAAGAATATCTTGTTACAGGTATTGCAAAGTAAAGCTTAGTAGAATTAATCTGAACATAGGCCAAATCTAACGGCGACCTATAATCCTCATTAATGTGACCATAAACCAACTGAAAGGGTTTGTATCTAAAAGGTATCAATCTCCTCTCCGCATACGGAATGCTTTCATCATAGTACTTGTCATAATCTTGATTTGAAAGAATATAAAAATCCTCAGTCATGCCTTGCAGAATATAATTGTACTTGGAATGAGATTCATATGATGTATCTATCAATATATTAGATTGACCATTGACAACCCCAAAATAAAATACTATGAATAAACCAAGTAAATATCTCATCCACTATCTCCTTTTTTATGAAATTATTCCAATGTCTACTAATTTATCTATCGAACAACTATCATTTCTAAATACCCAAAAACTTTTCTCTCATTAGTATGACAACGTTGGTCTTAAATAAATGTAATTGGTTCTTGAAAATATAGATCATGTCCGCGGCATCACTTCCGTCAAATTTTTATCATCTTCCCTCCATCAATCTTATTCCCTCCATCCACAATCTCATAAAGATACACGCCGGAATTCAAACTTGATAAATCAATCGTGCTCTCTTGATAAACTCTTTCACTGAATACCTTTTGGCCAGAAGCATCATACAAGATAATCATTGCCTCTTCTGGTAGATAGTCGTGAAAGACCAAACGAGTGACATCTTCTACTGGATTGGGGAAAATATTGATGTCATAGTCTCTTTGGATATTCTGATTGGCTACGGGGCCAATTTGTAATTCTTGACAAGAAGTATTGCTGCTTTTCTCATTACTGACTGTGAGACATACTTCGTAGATACCATTGGCAGAATAAGTGTGCATCGGACTCATTGCATCTGAGGTGTTTCCATCGCCAAAAGTCCAGGACCATACCTCGGGGCGGAAATAAGAAACATCTCGGAATTGTATTGCTTAGTGATCAGTGTTGTCTTGTTCGTACCAGAATTTGGAGACTGGGTTGTTGTCTAGGCCGAGGGTGTCGCAGGGGGATCCGTTGAGGGGGCCGAGTCGCAATGTATTAAATGTTGGCACTGTTCCAATGTGAAAGGATTCAAGCCTTATTGCTCTTTGCTCAAAGTCACAATCAGTTCCTTTCATGTCAGGGTTATTTATAACATGAACATATAGACACTGATTTGACCCCGAGATATAGATTCTATCATCTGGACCACGTTGCATAATACCAAATCTACTGCCTGTCCCTGCCGAACCAAAATCACAAAGGAATCCATCCCATTCACCGACAACAATGGGTTTAGAAAAAAAATCTTCTTCCGATAGATCAAATTGAATTATACGTTCGCTTTCTGAAATATACAAGTACTGCCCGTTTCCAGAAAATGCTATGCCGTTATTTCGAACTGAAAGTTTTCCATTATATTCCATCCTATGGATATTCTCTAGTAACCCACTGCATCTATCAAAATCAGCATAAAATATTTCTCCATCAAAATATTCATCATCAACAATTTGATTTTTGGTGCCAAAATATGCAAATGCAGTTCCTTCTTTGTTAAATGCAACTTGACCAAAATTGTTTTCTAGATTTTGTGGTAGTTTTTGTTTGTGATGTAATTTAAGCCCGTCTTGATTAAATAAAAAATACAATACACTATCTTGTTGACCTTGCAATATCCACCAATCTCTTCCATTAGCATGCTTACAAGCAGAGACCATTCCTCTTCTAATCAATTCTTTTTGAAGGACTATATCTTTTTCAACCACTTCATATTCTACATTTTTGACAATTTTCGAATACCATAGTTCATAAAACCCAGTTTCTAATATGTGTTCAAAATTTTGATATAATGCTACCCAACAATTCTCTTCGCTTGGACATGGCAGAATCGATATTAAGTTATTAATTGGAAACCCAAGAGGTTTAATTTCACCTATCTCATTTGGGAAAGTAAATCCGCTCCATATTGGACTATAGTTAATGGTATCACCATTGAAAATTGGCTTATGATTAGCCCCATATATAGCCTCGCCATTGCTGTATAATATTATATTGCCTAAACTATCTGAAACAATTGCATTTGATTTATCAAAGTCTAAATCAATATCGGAATTCTTCAGTATTTCTGGTGGAAGTGAATTAAAACTTAATATACTTCCATTCCATAAGGATTCTGGTGAGAGAAAATCTGCACTAGACCAATTGAAA
>CALFDU010000073.1 GCA_937950315.1 uncultured Saprospiraceae bacterium
ATAAATAAAAGAAATGAAAGTTACCGAGCACTTAGAACAAGCGAAGGACACCTTATTTACCTTTGAGATATTGCCTCCTCTGAAGGGTCAGACCATTACATCCATTTATGATGCGATAGATCCGTTGATGGAATTTAATCCACCTTTTATAGATGTGACGTATCATAGAGAAGAGTATGTTTTTAAGCAAGAAGCAAGTGGACTTCATAGAAAAAGATCTATTCGTAAAAGACCCGGTACAGTATCAATCTGTGCAGCGATTATGAATAAGTATGGAGTAGATGCGATACCACATATTATCTGTGGAGGATTTACGAAAGAAGAAACGGAGTACGCTTTGATTGATCTTAATTTCTTGGGGATCAACAATGTCCTTGCGCTAAGAGGAGATCCGGTTTCATCAGAAAAGCAATTTATCGCAGAAGAGTTCGGTCATCAAGATTCAACTTCCTTGATCAATCAAATCACAAAGATGAATGATGGTCTTTATCTTGAAGAAGATCTTCAGAATGTAGCGAAAGCGGATTTTTGTATAGGTGTAGCAGGATATCCCGAGAAGCATTTTGAATCTCCAAACATGATGAATGATATCAAATATCTGAAACAGAAAGTAGATGCTGGAGCAGACTATGTGGTGACACAGATGTTTTTCAATAATCAGAAGTACTTTGATTATGTTGATCTTTGTAGAGCCAATGGAATCAATGTGCCTATTATTCCAGGAATTAAACCATTGACTACCAAGTCTCAGATTTCAGCTTTGCCAAGGTATTTCTTCATTGATATTCCAGAAGAATTGTCAGAAGCGGTAGACGCATGTAAAGACAACAAGGCAGCAAAACAAGTCGGCATTGAGTGGGGTATTCAACAATGTCGAGAATTAAAGGAAGCAGGGGTTCCTTGCATTCACTTTTTTACCATGAGTAGAGCAGCGGCAACATATAATATCATAAAAGAAATAGCATAGATGTTTTCAGGAATAATAGAAAAATTAGGAAGAGTATTGGCCATTGAAAAAGAGGGTAGCAATGTCCACTTTGAAATCGGCTTGCCAGATACAAAAGATTTGTACATCGATCAATCGATTGCTCATAATGGAGTTTGCCTCACGATCACAAGTGTAGGGTCTTCTTCATATAAAGTTACAGCGATTGAAGAAACGATGAATGTGACCAATCTTGGTAAATTAAAGGTCGGTGATAAAGTAAATCTTGAACGTGCTATGTTGCCGAATACAAGACTGGATGGTCATATGGTGCAAGGCCATGTTGATTCTATGGCTACACTGGTAGAAGTGAAGCAAGTAGATGGATCATGGTATTTTATTTTTTCCTATGCCCCTGAAAACAGTCAGTTGTTGGTTTCCAAAGGATCCATTGCCGTAAATGGAGTAAGTCTCACAGTAGTAAATCCATCAGACACTGAGTTTAGTGTAGCGATTATTCCATATACCTATGAGCACACCAATTTTTGCTTACTCAAGGCAGGCGATACGGTCAACTTAGAGTTTGACATCATAGGGAAGTATGTTGCGAAGCAGATGAAAGCTTATCAAGGTTAAAAGAACCAAGGCTTTATTGGTTTAAAAATTTGTAAGACAACATCTTATAATAAAGCTTGGCAGCAAATGATTGGGGGGACTTCATCCCTTCGATCGGTGCTAGTTCGACAATATCAAATCCTACCACATTTCTTTCTCTAAACACTCTGCGTAGATACGCGATGGTTTCATTCCAGTACAGTCCACCTGGTTCTGGAGAACCCGTTGCTGGCATAATCGATGGATCAAAAGCCGATAGATCAAAACTAATGTACACATTGTCTGTACAAAGTGCGATTGAATGCTCAATCCAAGGTTTCCCATTTCTGATGTCCTCCCCAAAGAAGACTTTCGTCAAATCCATATGTTCCTTTTCAGATTGATCCATGCTACGGATACCTACTTGCACTAGATTGCAATTTTTACTTGCATCATATACAGAAGAAGTATGGTTGTATGGAGTACCTCCATATTCTGGACGAAGGTTAGCATGAGCATCAAAGTGCAAAACCGTTAGTTCTTCATATTTTTCATAAAACGCTTTTATGATGCCAATACTGATTGAATGGTCTCCGCCAAAAAACGTGAGAAATTTATCAGACTGTAATAATTCTTTTGTTCTGCTATAGGATTGATTGAACATATTTTCGGGTGTCACAAAATGTCTCAATGCTTCCGTGGAATGAATACCCTGCTTGAAAACTTCACTGTCGGTTTCAATATCGTACAGCTCCATGTTCTCCGATGCATCAATAAAGGCATCAAAACCTTTGTCTGCTCCTTTCCCCCAGGTACTAGGACCTTCATAGGTGATGGCTTGCAATAAAATTTTCGCTTTATCAATGGCATTATACTCCTCAGGTACGCCTCCAAAACTTTTGGTATTCATTGTCTTTGCTGTTTGCTTAATTGTCATGTATCAGTAACAGTTGCTTGTTAAATATTGATTCTACCGATACTTGAGTCAATGATACTTAAAAATTATGCTGTGGCATAAAATATAGGCCTGAGTTTTACCATTCAAAACACGACTATGGTTACTTAGAACATTGTGCAATAATCAATATATATTTTAACTTTACTTGAATCATATTTTGATTGGTGGTTCTCTGGTTAACGGGGGACCACCTTTTTTTGTTTGGGGTCGAAGGTTATATCTTGGGATAGGGTGGAACTGGGATTTTTGGGATTGTGTGGATTTTAGGATTGTTGAACTAGGATTAATTGGATGGGACGATTTTAGGATTTTTTGTCGGGGATGTGAAAAACGTATTAAGAAAATGTGTAATATGTTGAATATGAAGAGTAAGATAAATGTCTAGACACATTAAGGTTTTTTATAATATGTTTTGCAATTCCTTTAACCAGGTCAATCCTAAAATTCCTAGTTTTTGGTTGTTGAGAACGCATTAAGAAAATGTGTAATATGTTGAATTTAAAGAGTACGATTAAGTACATAAAACACATTAATATTTTTTATAATATGTTTTTTTGATTAATCCTACAATCCCATGAATCATAAAAATCCTAGTTCTCCAATCCTACAATCCTCTCAATCTTAAAAATCCTAGTTTTTGGTTGTTAAAAACGTATTAAGAAAATGTGTAATATGTTGAATATGAAGAGTAAGATTAAATGCCTAAAACAAATTATATTTTTTTATAATATGTTTTTTTGATTAATCCTACAATCCTACAATCCTACAATCCTACAATCCTGTCAATCCTAAAAATCCTAGTTTTTGGATGTTGAAAACGTATTAGAAAAATGTGTAATATGTCTTAAAGAGTGGAGTGCACATAGTTTTGATTAATCCTACAATCCCATCAATCATAAAAAATCCTAGTTCTTCAATCTCACAATCCTTTCAATCCTAAAAATCCTAGTTTTTGATTGTTGAAAACGTATTAAAAAAATGTGTAATATGTTGAATATGCGGAGTGCGATAAATGCCTAATCATATTAAAATATTTTATAATATGTCCTGAGAGTAATTATATAATCTAACCAATCCTAAAAACTCCTAGTTCCCTCCAGTCCAATAATCCACCACCGTAACATCCTCTACATACGGCCCAATGAATTTTACAAATTCTTGGTGGTCTGAATGAGGTAAGTATGTGCTCCGATCTTCCTCTGACAAGAAGGTTACAAAGAAGCAATGTGTTAGCCCTTTGTCTAAACCTTCTGGGCTGTTGTTGATTCCCCACTCAAAGGAATGAATGGCAGAAATCTTTTCCTTCAAATCTGAAAATTTTTGTTCTATCTCTTTTGTTATAGATGGGGTAGCGTCGTCATTGAAATTGAAAAGGACAACATGCCTCAATAGTCTTTCTGGTTCAGGAGTTTTAATCTTTTCTTCAACCATCGTTTTAGCGACATTCTTTTCTCCTTGGTCATTGCATGATATCAAAGTGATGGATATAAACAATGATGAAAAAATTGCCAATGTGAGTTTTGCGAATTGATGCATGGTTTTGTGGTTTTTATTTTGATTTGATTGTTGGTTGTATGTAGTATAAGAATCTTTGATCCTTGAATTTCTAAATATACAGAATCATTGTGTAAGCGCTTGAGTTTATATTCTTTTAATGAAATACAAAAATTTGCTGTAAATTACATATTGTAGTTTTATTTAATATGTATTTGCTCAAGATCAAGAGAGATTGGTTGTGCATTTATAACTAAATTGTATGCTCATTGGTGCTGCAAACACGACAAAGAAAAATTTAAATGAAAATATTAGTTATCGGAGGGAATGGGACGATAGGTAAAAGAGTAACTGCTTACCTTAAGGAAAATCACGAAGTAATTGTCGCAGGTAGATCAAAAGGAGATGTGATCCTTGATATCTCTGATAGCCATTCTATCAAATCGGCTTTGGATGCTGTCGGTACATTGGATGGAATCGTTTGTATTGCTGGTGAAGCAAAATGGGCTGCTTTTGATGAATTGTCGGAAGAAGATTATTATATCGGGTTGAGAAGCAAATTGATGGGGCAAGTCAATGTTGTAAGGATAGGCCAAAATTATTTGAACCCTAAAGGTTCGATTACTCTATCCACTGGGATCTTAGCTGATGATCCTGTCGTCAAAACTGCAAGTGCTGCCATGGTCAATGGAGGGATCCATAGTTTTGTGCAAGCGGTGAATCTTGAAATGGAAAATGATATCCGTGTGAACGTGGTTTCTCTTGGGATGGTAGAAGATGCCTACGAAAAATATAAATCTTACTTTCCTGGACACTCTCCAATTCCAACCAATAAGGTAATCAATGCTTATGCACGAAGCATTGAAGGCAGTGGAAGAGGAGAGATCATCAGAATCTATTAAAGTGAAAGTAGTAATAAACATGAGTTATCGATATTGTTGTATTTTATTTGTCACCTTGCTATTTGTTTCTTGCAAGCATGAAAACCCTCTAGCCAATATGGATATGTCCAATGATTTTTGTTCCAAAATTCATCACGTACAAGCCAAAACAATTTCAGAAGAGTTAGAGGCTTTTCCTCAATTGAAAGAAGGAAAGACAGGGGCATATGTGTTGGAAGATGGAAGTGGTTCTATGTTGTTGAGGGCATGGTTGACACAACACGCCGAAAAAACAATTGATATTCAATATTTCATTTTTTCAACAGACAATATTGGGCTGATTGCTTGCGATTATTTGGTAAGAGCGGCGGATCGTGGAGTGAAGGTGAGAATCATTGTTGACGATATTTTAATTGATGCAGAGTTTGGAGATATTTTGGTTTTGGACTCTCATGAGAATATCGAAATTAAGATCTATAATCCTGGTGTCAATGTCGGTAAAAGTTTGTTTAGTAAAATCAAGAAACTTGTTACTGATTTTAGAGGAGCCAATCAACGGATGCACAACAAGACCTTTATCGTAGACAATCAATTGGTCGTCACTGGTGGGCGAAATATTGCAGATGAATATTTTGATTATGATCATGAATATAATTTCCGTGATAGAGATATTTTTTTAATCGGTGACCCTCAAAAACAAGTACAAAATTCTTTTTCTCAATTTTGGGAAAGTGGTATAAGTGTCCCAGTTGCTGAGTTGATTGATGAAATGCCGGAAAGGGTCAACGATGTAAATAAGTTTAAACCCTTACATGAGTATGCCTGCAATCCTGAAAATTTTTGGCCAGAAATAAGAAACAATATAGATCAATTGCCTCTTGCTTTTAAGAGCATTACCGCTTCTGATAAAATTACATGGCTTGATTCGATAGAGTTTGTTTCTGACTTGCCGGGAAAGAACGATGCTACCAAAGGATTGGGCGGTGGAGGACTTTCGACATCGAGATTGATCGAACTTGTAAAGGGGGCAGAAGTAAGTATTGATATTCAGTCGCCTTATTTAATTACCACTGAATTGAGTCGTGGCCTATTTGCGGAAGCGGTAAAAAGGGGAGTGAAAGTACGTATCTTGACCAATAGCTTAGCGTCAACAGATAATCTTGAAGCTTTTGCCGGCTACCAATCTGATAGGAAAAAATTATTGGAGACGGGAGTGCGTATATTTGAATTTAAGCCCGATGCCAAGGTGCGTCACGAAGTCATGACTGGAGTGCTTCATCAAAATCTTGATCATGTTCCGATTTTTGGATTGCATGCCAAGAGCATGGTTGTTGATGGAAAGACGTCAGTTATCGGTACATTCAATCTCGATCCTCGAAGTGCCAATTTGAATACAGAGTGCTTTGTTGTCGTGCATTCTGAAAAAATCACCAAAGGTGTTTTAGAAAATATGGAGTTAGAGTTTGGAGAAGAGAATGCTTGGGAGACGACTCTTGATTTTAATCCTGACTCAGAGGTGAAAAGGAAAAAGCGTGTGAAAGCGTGGACAAGAAAGATTGTGCCAAAGGGAATATTGTAATAAAAGAGAATATTGTAATAAAAGAGAATTGATCCAATGGATACATTTATAAATTATGGTTACTTTAATTAAGTTTGTAGTATTCAAAATGTAAAAGAACAATGATCAGAATAATAATAGTAGTAGCCATAGTAGCAGCAGGATACTTCCTCTTTACATTGATCATGTCTTCGTTTGCATCAACACTGTGTACCAACTGTGATGGACACGGTTATTGGAAAGGGACAAGAGGCGAGAAGAATAGATGCAAAACTTGTGATGGCACAGGTAAGAAACCTTAGCTTACTTTAAAGAAGTGTTTCGAGCAGATAATCAACCATTCATTGAACCCAGGGATTATTAATAAACTCACCTCCTACTTATCGTTTACTTTACTTTTACAAAGCTGACGAAGGAATCATTCTTGTGGTCAGATATCCGGGCAAGGTATGTACCTGGTTGTAAAAATGAGATGTCAATCGCTTCATTAAAGGGCGTTTGTTCTTTTATAAATAAGGTGCCCTTTAAGTCATAGATTCGAATCATTGGGGAATGACTTGTTGCTTGTTCTGCTGATACATAGATGTTGTGAATGGCAGGATTAGGGTAAATTTTATAACGAGTTTTATCATAAACGTCATTGGTTGCGTTGATCAAGTCTTCCGAAATAACATGTTGAATGGGATAAAAGAATTCACGTCGCATTCTTGCATGCCCTGAATCATCAATCCAAGTAAGTACTCCATAACTAGTATACGTTTCGTCTGGTGTTATTTCAATGATCGAACTGCCACTTTCTCCACCTACTGCATTTGCTCCATCAAAACCTATGCTTGATTCTTCAATTAAATCAGGATAACCATATGAGTAATATAAGGTATCTCCATTGTATTGGTTGTAATTATCCCAAATGGCTGGATAGCTGAACTTATGTAACAAGGAATTACTACTCGCTAATTCATCATCATAACCAATTCCTATCCAGCCAGTTTTGGTGCCAATAGGTTCTTTCAGTTCTAGTACAGCAAAATCTTCTCCCCAAAAACTCCAATTCTCAAAAACGTAAATATTTTCTACTTCACTACATTCAAACGATGGGCTAAATTCTCCGAGATGAAAAACAGGACAGGCAATAATACTATCCACACTGAATGTTTGGTATCCCCAAGAAATGCAGTGAGCTGCGGTCAGCACATGTCTTGAGCTAATCATCATTCCACTACAATTGTCTTCCAATTCATCTTCTTCAATCGCGAAAAGTTTGATGCTCGACCGGATAGGAAAATCGTTGAGATTGAAATCGACATCAATAGGTACTTTGGTTGTGAATTGACTTGTTTCGAATAAATTATTTAGATCAAGTTCAGTAGGAATAGTTGCGGTAGATTGGTTTTCGCCAAAATTGAAATTGGTTTTATTGGCAGGAAGGTTTGGAATGTCAATATTCTCAATGCTTTCTATTTCTTCAGTTTCAAGATTGTATTTAAGTAAGGTTCGAGACTGACTCAAAAGACCGGTTGAAAGAATAATAGATAGGAAGATGGTTGCCGAACTTTTTATAAGCATGGGACTATAATGATTGATGTTGTAATTATTATCTTAATTTAGTGAAAATCAATCGAATTCCCTAGAGACCATTTGGAAATAACTTTTGGGGAAAGATGAAATCTCAAAAAATAAATGAAAATAAATCATGAAGAATTATTTCCAAATCGTACTTGCAATTCTTGTTTTGGTTCAGCTTTCTGCTTGTAAGGATGACAAAGAAACTTTGGTTTTAGTCGATGAAGTTGCTCCTTGGTGTATTGTAGGGTTTGATTCTATGGATAGGACACCGCAAGAACGCATTGCTATGCTCAACGAACTGGGTTTGAAAAAATATGGATTCAATCGAGGCAAAGCTGAGTTTGGAATCATGAAGGAAGAATTTGCTCTTGCAAAGGAAAATGATATAGAAATCACATCAGTTTTCGTTTGGTTGAACGCAAAACGCGATAGTATTGGTAAATTGAGTGATGCCAATCAAGAATTGCTGAATAATTTGAAAGAGGTAGATCAAAAGCCACCCGTTTGGGTAAGCTTCAGTGACAATTATTTTGAAAAAATAGACGATGCTGCTTCTATAAAATTGGCAGCTGAAATGATAAAATCCATTAAGTCAACAACAGATAAAATTGGCTGTCAATTGGCCCTATATAATCACAATGGATGGTTTGGCAATCCAATGAACCAAATTGAAATTATGAAAGCCTTGGATGATTCATCCATAACAATGGTTTATAATTTTCACCATGGACAAGAGTATGTTGATGATTTCAATGAAATAGCAAAAAAGATAAGGCCTTATTTATCGTACGTAAATTTGAATGGGGTGAAAAAGGATGGCCCTAAAATAATGCCGATTGGACAAGGTGATCATGAATATGATATGATCAAAATCTTAAAGCAAGAGGGTTATAAAGGGCCGTGGGGTATATTGGGTCATGTAAAAACGGAAGATGTCAAAAAAGTACTAGAAGGAAACATGGAGGGTCTGAATAGGCTCAATGAAAAGTATGCCAATGAATGATTTATTAGACGACGAGTTAATACAGGAAGGCTTCCAACGAGACGAACAGTTTTTGACCTTTGTTGGAAAGAAAGGGGAATATTATCACACAAAAAAGGATGAAATTGAAGGCGGTAATTTGGTTTCCTTCAATTTTGGAGCTATGATTTTTGGCTTGTCATGGTTTGTCTATCGAAAGATGTATTTGCCATTTCTAATTTTTGCAAGTTTTACCTTGATGGAGTCATCGATAGCTGTCTATTGCTATAGGGAGAATATAGTTACACACAAACAAATGAATATATATGATTATTCAATGACGATCATATATGCTTTGTTTTTTGGTTTGATAGGAAATTTTCTCTACATAAAGCATTGCAAAATAAAAATTGATAAAATTTCAAATAAAGGTTTAACTAATGAAAATCTCAATTTAACTCTACGTGATCAAGGTGGAACTTCATTAATTGGAGCTATAATTAGCTTAATTATATTTTTTTCTATTCTTAATGGAGTTGATTATTTGTTCGATCAAATGTGATACTTGACCTATCCATCTGATTCATTCACAAAATACGAAACAATGAAAAAAATAATACTTGTACTCTTGTATGTTGCCTGCCAGTTGCCCTCAATGGCTCAGATTGATACAATGGCTTTAAAAACAGTCGAAGGCATCACCGATAAAATGCTCGAAATGATTTCTGGAGAAATAGGTGAAGAGCGTGATTGGGAAGAATACAGGAATTTGTTTTTACCAACGGCTCAGAAAATATCCTTGCGGAATAGCAAAGATGGGAAGGCCAGCGTTCGCGTTATGAACTTGGAGGAATTTGTTAGGAATGTGGGTCCTTTGTATGCCAGAGATGGTTTTGATGAATTTAAAATTGGATTGACTGTACATGAATTCAATGGAATTGCTACCGCATTCCAAAGTTACTATTGCAAGAATCTTATTGGTACCTACGAGGCAAGGGGAGTGAATACTTATCAGTTGGTTTTTAAGGATGATAGATGGTGGATTGCCAGCACATTATTTACGAGTGAAACAGACGATGTAAAGTTGCCAAAGAAGTATTTATTTGAAATGTATCACGACGATAAATAAGTGTAAAATGTTGTTCTAAATAGGTA
This sequence comes from uncultured Saprospiraceae bacterium, assembly GCA_937950315.1. GTDB lineage: Bacteria > Bacteroidota > Bacteroidia > Chitinophagales > Saprospiraceae > JAHDBF01. The sequence goes on from CALFDU010000073.1 coordinate 10,093, forward strand.
ATTGTGCTATTGTTTTCAACCATTTTTCAGTTTTCTTGTTTAGCATATCATGACAGAAATTGAATTGGACAGAATAATAGAAATGGCTTGGGAAGACCGCACTCCTTTCGAAGCAATAGAATATCAGTTTGGTCTGGCAGAATCCGATGTGATTAAGCTGATGCGGAAAGAACTAAAGGAGAAATCATTTAAGTTGTGGAGAAAGAGAGTCAATTCTGGGGTAAGTCAAAAACATCTGAAAAAGCGGAGTGAAGACATCACAAGGTTTAAATGCTCAAGGCAAAGATTTATATCCAACAATAAAATCTCCAAACGATAATCCTACGTCATTTAATCAATGTACTTTCTAGGTGATCAAACTCAATCAATGAAATTTAACAAAGAAACACTCGGTCAACTCGATCGGAAATATAAATTGAATTTAGTCAATTCATTGTCTGGTGTTAAGTCGGCCAATTTGATAGGAACAAAATCGTTGAAGGGCCAGAACAATGTGGCTATTTTCTCGTCAGTGGTTCACATATCATCAAAGCCTCCTTTGTTGGGCATGATCACCCGACCTGAGACGGATCCCCCCAAGGATACCTATCAAAATATCAAAGACACAGAATATTATACGATCAATCATGTGTCACAATCTTTTATTGAGAAAGCCCATTATACTTCTGCCAAATTACCACAAGGTGAATCTGAGTTCCTACGAATGAATATCGAAGAGGAATTTATTGATGATTTTCACGCTCCTTTTGTAAAAGAAAGTGGTGTTAAAATAGGATTAAAGCACTATGAAAGTGTGCCTTTGCCAAATGGTTGCATGTTTGTGATCGGTTCGATAGAGCTGGTAGTGATTCCTGATGCTGCCATCAACGAGTTGGGTCAGTTGGATCTAGCGGAGTACGACTGTGCTGGGATTTCTGGATTGAATACTTACTATGGTTTGACTAAAAAGGCCTCCTTCCCGTATGTGAGAAATAATGAAATTCCTAGCTTCGAATGAAAAAGTCTCATCTTCCTTCAAAGATTTGTCTGACCTGTCAAAGATCTTTTCTTTGGCGTAAAAAGTGGGCAAAAAATTGGGATGAAGTAAAATACTGTGGTGAAAAATGTAGACGCAATAAACCAAAGCAGCCTAGCCCGCAATCGTCTCTATCAAAGTCCCTCTCTTAATGAGTAGAATTTCGTACTCTTGGTCTGTTTCTTTAATGAGTTTCTTTAGTTGCCTTCCTAGTTTCGAAATCGTTTGATAGGTAGTCAACGTATGTTCGGTAGTTTGACGGAGCTTCATGACATTGATCCAATCCGTTAGAAGGTCATTGTAGTAATGAAGATTAAAGCCCTTCAGTATGTCTTTTGCTTCAGAAAAGTTTCCTTTGAATCTTTCGACATCAAGCAGTTCCGATCGTAAGAAGATCAATTGTTTTTTTACGATGTATACATGGGCTTGCGCTTTGTCAATGTATTGTGTTTTCTTCGTTTTTGCTGCCTGCTTTTCTTTGTAAAAGTATCCCCATTCGTCGTATAGGTTTGCCTTTTCCAATGCGTCAACAATCCGCTTGAAGCTGGATTTTAATTCATTGACAACATCCAAGGCTTCTTGTGCTTCTATTTTAAGTTGTATGATTTTCTTCAGCTCTTCATTGAATGATTTTAAAAGAATAAATTCTTTTGACGCTTGATTTTTTTTATTCGGTTGGAATGAATCAAGTGCTTGCTCAAATGTGTCAACTACATCCTTTTCTACTTTTAGTTTGTCTTTCAGTATTTTCTTTTCGTAATTAAGTAGCTCGATAAGATTGTGGCAATCGTTGTAGTTCATCGCTGCCAATAAATACTCTTGTCTTTCTTTTTCGAGTTGTGCTTCTTTGTTGACGAGTAGAGTAGAAAACAATTGTTTCAATGAAAGTTTCTCGAGCATTAAAACATCTTGGTGTTCTTTTTCAACTATTTCCTGAAGATGCTTTAGCTTGATCTTTTGTTCGCGGAGCTCTGCACTTGCCGTCTGCATCCTTCTTTTGCAGAGAATTATTTCCTGATAATCATTTATGGCAAGTTTGAGTTGCTCAAGATTTTGTGTCATGTATACTTAATTGACTTCAATATTAATTGAATCATTTTTTATTTCCAATTTAATCCCATAAATCCTGATTCGTTCCCACCAAATCCTAAAATCCAACAATCCCAAAAATCCCAAATCCTAAAATCCTTCCATCCTAAAAATCCTAGCTGGTTCCCAAAAATCCTAGTTTTAAACCTAGTCCACCCTAAACACCGCCGTTCTCACCGACCGCACCACATTCCCATTTTCCAAAGTCTCCTCTTGCACCAATCGCTTCGCTGCTTCTTGACTGAATACATCTTCAAGATTATTGATTCTCGCCATGGTCACTCCATTGGCTTTGCATTCACGCTCTAGGTTTTCGAAATTTCTTTCCTTGAAGGCTTCACTTAAATATACATTAAGTTCTTTTCTGTTGCTCAGTCTCATGGAGTTGGTGAGGAATCTTTCGTCATAAATCAATTGAGGTAATGACAAACAATGGCATAGGTTTTCAAATTGTTTTTGGGTGCCGGTGCCTAGCATGATTCCAATATTGTCTTT
>CALFDU010000074.1 GCA_937950315.1 uncultured Saprospiraceae bacterium
AAACTTCTGCAACAGTTGAAATTCCGAAAGAAAAATTCATCCCTGAACTGGATATTGCAAATATCAAAGTTGGCCAAACACTTAGAATCAACAATCTATTCTTTGATGCCGATAGTACGCAGTTTAACGATAAATCAAAAGATGTTCTTTATGAAGTTCTTGAATTCATGAGAGATAATCCAACAGTTGAGATTGAAATTGGAGGACATACCAATAATATTCCTTCTCATGAATATTGCGATAATCTTTCTTCCAAAAGAGCCGAGAATGTCGCTAAGTTTTTAACAAGTGGCGGTGTTGAACAAAAACGTATCATGCACAAAGGGTATGGCAAAAGAAAACCTATTGCTTCTAACGAAACTACATCAGGTAGAGTCAGAAATCAGCGGGTTGAAATCAAAATATTACAAATTAGGAATCAATAGCCGACCATCCATCAACAAATCTAATCTTTCTAACGGATTAGGAAGTTTGTGATAGACATTTTAAGTCTAGCAAACTAGTAAATCGTATTGGTATTTAACCTTATTGTCTTGTAGGATAATTATGTTTATATAGTCCGTTTTATAACTGAAATGATAACATTAATACATTTAAAGTTATCCGATCATTAATATATATTTACACCCGTACAATCAGGGAATTCTACTTATAGACGAATTTTATTATAGCTTTGAATCAACAACCTTTAAAGTTTCTTATAGCAGACCATCAACCGTTAACTCGATCTGTTATTAAGAAAACAATATCTAAGATGTATCCCAATTCTATGTTTTCCGAAACCGAGGATGGAGCATCTACCCTACTTCTTTTAAATAAAGAACATTTTCATCTTGTTATTATTGACGAAAACATACCCATTCTTGACGGTATCAATGTTATTGAAAATTACAAAAAAGAAGATTCATTCAGCACAAAATTCATATTGACCTCCGCCAAACACAATTTTGACAATTATCAAAAAGGAATTAAACTTGGAGTGAATGTATACATTGATAAATCTGAAGTAAAAAACGAGATTAAATACGGAATACGGGCATTGAAAAATGGCAGTAGGTTTTTATGTGATTGCTTGACCGAAGAAATGTCTATCATCAATGGATTTGCTAATAAAATATCAACTCTTGGACCAAAAGAACAGATTTTTCTGAATGAGTTAAAGGATGGAAAAAGTATTGATGAAATTTCGGAACAGATGATCATAAGCAACAAAAGCGTAAATCAAATTATCACAAACATCTGCACCGCCATAAATATCCGACCAGACTTTAATGAATTAACATCTTGGGCAAAAAGACACAAACAGTATATCAAATAGCTTGTAGTAATCATCAGCATTTATTATTAAAAAAACCAACTTTAAACAAGTTGATTCATCGCTTCATGATAAGCATTGTATGCGGCCATTTCTATTCCTTGTAAACCATGACTTTTAAAGTTTCTAGATTTGTAGTAATCCTGTATAATATCCGCTTGTTGTTCAAAGTTGAACTCGTGAAATAACTTTCCCTGTTCCACAGCTTTAATTAATGCAGGAGCACTGCCATAATCATATCCTTCTTCAGACATTTGAGCTTTCCAAGCAAAATAAATATAGACCGCACCAAATATCTTGTATTGCCATATATGCACCATCTCATGAATCAAAATATCATTGGAGATGCGTTCACTAAAATTAATCTGTCTAAAACTCACATAGGCAATTCGTAATTTTTTAGCAATGTTATTTTGAGCATGTACCCTAACCCTTTTGGTCAAGGAGTTAGACTTAAATATTTGATCTATCATGATGATTTCATGAGAGCTCAGGTCACGGATATTCCAATTAATAAGCTCGTTCAAAATTTCGTACAATTCAGCCAAACCAAATAAATCAATAACATAGAATGGAATCATCAAAAACCAATCATACCAGTCTTTAATAATCTGATATTGCGGCATGGTTGAAACTTTAGATAAGAATGGATAAAACAAATGACTGGCCAGTCTTAATAACCTAACAGGAAAATTGATAATTGGAATAATCAAACGAATCAATATGCTTCTAAGCTTAGACAAAAGCATTATGTAAATTCTAAAACCTTGATCGGCTTAATTTTGGTGACGATATAAGTAGGAATAATCATCGCAAGAGAGGTCACGATGATTGTAATCAAATTGATCAATAATATTTGCATAAGCGAAAAACTGACTGGTGCTACTGAAAGATAATAACTTGCCTCATCGAGCTTAATGATCTCACCGTACTTCTGAATAAACAGTAAAATGAGCGCTACAATATTTCCCCACATCATTCCTCTAAGTAGAATCCAAATAGATTGAAAAAGAAATATTTTCCGTACTGTCCAATCTTCGTAGCCAACTGATTTAAGTACACCAATCATATGGCTTCTGTCTAGAATAAAAATCAGGATTACGGTAATCATATTTATCATAGAAACAATAATCATCAACATGATAATAATACGTTCGTTGATGTTTAGTAGATCAAGCCATTCAAAAATATTGGGACGCTTTTCTTGTATGGTTTCAGAGAATAAACCTGTCGGCAAATATTCTTCATAGATGATATCGGATAAAATTCCGGCATCTTGAATGTCATCCAAAAACACTTCATAACCGGTTATTTGATTTGAATCCCAACCCAAAACTTCTTGGACAACTTTCTGATCACAGAAAGCAAACTTTTGATCGTATTCTTCTAAACCAGTTTTATAAATACCATTGATTGAAAATGACTTTTTTAAAACTTTCCTATCCTTTACAAAATTGATAATGAGCTTATCCCCTAGCTTCACTTCCATACGCTTGGCAGTAATCTCAGAAATAATAAGTTCTCTGGATTGCGTTGAATCATTGAAGGTGATCAATTCACCTTCTTTGAGGAAACTTCTTAAAGCATCTTCATCTGCATCTGTCGAGATTCCCTTCATGAAAATAGCTTCAAAAACCTTTGCTCTGTTTAGAATTCCAGGACAGAAGGCATAAGATTGGACATGCCGAACACCTCCATTGGTCTCAAGTTCCTTTCCTGTCAAGTTATCAACCAGACTTAGTTGGCCGATATTCATGATTGAATCAACCAAACGACTATCCGTATCAATGGGGATAGTCTCGTAATTTCTGGTGATTTTAGAGTCGTTGATATGAATATGCCCCCAAAAGCCAAAAATCTTGTTCCGTATTTCATTTTGGAAGCCATTGATCACTGAATTGGCACAAATCATGACCACAAGGCCTAATGCAATGGTTGCAACGGCTATCTTGATGATCACCTTGGTAAATCTCGTGGAAGATTTATCAATTAAACGTTTGGCTATAAATAGTGAAGAATTCATCTGGTGTCTCAAATATGCGTAAATATCATACATTTGCACAAACTTATGTTTGATGAATTTTATTGAAGAATTGAGATGGAGGAATATGTTGTTCGATATGACTCCTGGAGCAGAGGAACAATTGGCAAAAGGCGGCAATATAGGCTACATTGGCTTTGACCCTACGGCTCCTTCTATGACTATTGGAAATTTTGTCCAGTTACAGCTTTTAAGACTATGGCAAGATACAGGTAACACGCCTGTCGTGCTCATGGGAGGTGCCACTGGAAGAATTGGGGATCCTTCTGGCAAAGATGCCGAGAGACAGCTTAAAAGCTATGAAGAACTCGATTACAACCTATCACATCAAGCAAAACAAGCGCAAAAGTTATTGAATTTTGAAGATGGCCCAAACAAAGCGATCTTATTGAACAATCATGACTTTTATAAAGAAATGAATATTCTGACTTTCCTTAGAGATGTAGGAAAAACTTTGACAGTCAGCTATATGATGTCCAAAGATTCAGTAAAAAATAGACTGGCAACAGGATTGTCGTTTACCGAATTCAGCTACCAATTACTGCAAGCCTATGATTTCCAGCATCTATATCAAAACCATGGTGTGAGATTTCAAATGGGTGGATCTGATCAATGGGGCAACATCACTTCTGGGACTGAGTTTATCAGAAGAAACCTTGAGGATGCCAAAGCCTATGCGGTCACTACTCCACTTTTGACTAAATCGGATGGAAAGAAATTCGGAAAATCGGAGTCAGGTAATATTTGGTTGGATCCAAACATGACCAGTCCGTATAAGTTTTACCAGTTCTGGATCAACGCAGACGATGCAGATCTTCCCCAATTTACAAGATACTTTACCCTTAAATCAAAGGAAGAAGTAGAAGCCTTAGAAAAGGAACATGAAGGAGATCCAAGAACATTGAAGAAAATCTTGGCCGAAGAATTGACAAAAAGAGTCCATTCAGATGAGGCCTATAATTCTGTCATGCAGGTATCTGAGATACTTTTTAATAAAAAGGCAAGCAATGAATTCCTAAAGGAATTACAAAGCGACACGCTTGAAAGTATCGGTCAAGAAATCGAAAGTTATGAAGTAGATTTGGGTCTTATTCAAAACCAGGTCAATATCGTAGACTTCCTTGCAGAGCACACAAGTATTTCAGCATCAAAAGGTGAAGCCAAAAGAGCAATCAAAGGAAATTCTGTTTCATTAAATAAAGTAAAGATTACAGACGACACCTTGGCTATTAAGGCAGAAGATCTACTTCAAGGAAAATACCTATTGATAGAGGTTGGGAAAAAGAACCAAAATCTGATTAAGACTTCTTAAGGTTCTTTTTGCTCAGGAACAAAGTCCAACGAAACAGAATTCATACAGTACCGCAGACCTGTTGGCCTTGGACCATCTTTAAATACATGACCTAAATGTCCATCACATCTTGCGCACAGTACTTCAGTACGCGCGTATCCAATGTGATAATCCGTATCGGTGGCTACATTTTCTTCATTGACTGGGGCGTAAAAACTTGGCCATCCTGTTCCTGATTCAAATTTTGTATCAGAATCAAACAATGGAAGTTGGCAAGCATTACAAACGAATGTTCCTTCTCTTTTTTCATAAAGCAACTCTCCTGTTCCTGCTCGCTCTGTACCCTTTTCTCTCAAGACATAGTATTCTTTTTCATCCAGCTGTGATTTCCATTCCTCTACAGTTTTGACAACTTTCTCTCCTGTGAAGTTATTCACATATGTAGATTCAGATTTCCCACTATTATCTGACTGAGACTTTGAACTACATGCATTAAATAAGATTAATGCTATGCTTATTAACAATACTTTATTCATCTTAATAAATTTATTCTTCCCCTCGAAGGCGCTTATCCTCTCGTTGGGCTATGGTTATGATTTTTTTCATCGTTCTTACTATTGCCAGTAGGATGATGTATCCCATTGTAAATACAAGGAATATCCATCTAAACGATCCAGCCTCATCAATGGTTACCCCTGAACAAAGAAAAGCAAGTCCTCCGCAGGACAATAAGAGCAATGCGAAACTTATAATTGAGTAAAACCAATAAAAGTTTTGATCTTCAAATGCAATGCTTAACACCGAATTCATAACGGCATAGAACAACAATCCCGATGCCGCTACTTCCCAAAACAAAGTCGGGTTGGTTGAATCAGACGAACTCAATTTTAATATCAGTAATATGAAGATTACAGCTGCTGCAATTCCTCCCGCCTGCTTAAACGGGTGTATTTTTCGTTCTAAAATTGAGTTATTTTCCACCTATATTAAATGGTAATTGAGCAATATTGTTTAAATAACCGTTGCATAAAGGTCATATTCTTCGCTAGAATCAATCTTTACAGTGGCAAAATCGCCAATCCTGCAATAGTTGTCCTTGGCTGATATCAACACTTCGTTGTCCACTTCAGGCGAATCGTATTCTGTTCTTGCTATGAAGTACTCACCTTCTTTTCTATCAACCAATACTCTCAATTCTTGTCCAACCAGTGATTCATTGTTTTCCAGAGATATGTCTCTTTGAATTTCCATAATTCGATTGGCCCTATCCTGCTTTACTTCTGCAGACACATCATCTTCGACATCATGTGCTGAGGTATTTTCTTCGTGTGAATACTTAAAAACACCTAGTCGATCAAATCTTGCAAACTTGATAAAATCACAGAGTACTTCAAAGTCTTCTTCTGTTTCTCCAGGATACCCAACAAGCATGGTTGTACGCATCCTGATCTTTGGATTGATTTCCTTTATCTTTTTGATAAGTTCAATCTGTTCGGCATTTGTTATTTGCCGGCGCATGTTTTTAAGCACAGGATCACTTGCATGCTGCAATGGCATATCTAGGTAGTCGCATACTTTTGGCTGCCTTTCCATGGTCTCTATAATCTCCAATGGAAATTTAGATGGATAAGCATAATGTAACCGTATCCACTCAATGCCTTCTACTTCGCATAATGCATCGAGTAATTTAGGCAATGTTCGCTCTTTGTAAATATCCAAACCATAGTATGTCAATTCTTGTGCAATCAATAACAATTCTCTTACACCCATAGAGGCTAGATGCTTTGCCTCTTTTACAAGATCTTCTATGTTTCTTGATATGTGTTTTCCACGCATTAGTGGTATGGCACAGAAACTACATGTCCGATTACATCCTTCAGAAATTTTTAAATAAGCGTAATGCATCGGAGTCGTAATACTTCTCTCTCCAAGTAGATCGTGCTGATAATCAGCATTTAATCTTCCCAACAGACTTGGTAATTCCATGGTCCCGAAATAAGCATCAACTTCTGGAATATCCTTTTCGAGATCTTGCTTGTACCTTTCTGATAAGCAGCCCGTTACATAGAGTTTCTCTATGTCGCCTTTGGACTTTGCATCTGCATAATGAAGGATCGTCTCAATGGATTCTTCCTTTGCCAAATCTATAAACCCACAGGTGTTTACCACAACAATATTAGAATCTGATGTTTCATCATGTTCAACATCATAATCATTTGCCTTGAGCTGGGTTATCAAGTTTTCAGAATCCACCAGGTTTTTAGAACAACCCAATGTAATTACAGAAACCTTATCTTTGTCTAACTTTTTTGTTTTCATGCCAATTATTGAAACAAAAGTACGTTTAATTAGCAGTAAATGTGTTCAAACTTAGACTTGGAATTATGAAAAAATTATGGGCAACGGTTATTTTCATCTCATTGTGTTTTATCAGCAACGCACAATTCTCCGTTTCAGCCAAATATGGCATTAATTCTTTCCCAGAATGGGAGGAGATTTTCTTAGATGGTGGATTGGACCAAGATGACTTTATTGGAGATGGGTTTGAATATGGGTTTTCCTATTGGTTTAGGCTTAAAAACTACAGAGTTGAGTTTTTACCTGAGGTAAGCTATCAGAACCTAAGCCACACTTTATCAAACAATACTGCTACTCAATTTGAGAAAGAATCATTCTTTTTCACCTTCAATACGCAGTTTTATACACTTGACATCGAAGGAGATTGCAATTGTCCAACATGGGGCAAAGACGGTAGTTTTATTGAGAAAGGGTTCTTTGTAGGGGTCAGTCCAGGCATTGGTTACCATAATCTGAGTTCGCAATTGATGGGTCCTTCAATTGAAACAGCTCCTGTTGAAGTCAAAAAATGGGCCTTTAGGTTGGGCGTCTCAGCAGGATTGGACATAGGAATCCTAGAATGGCTTACGCTTACTCCATATGCTACCCTTAATTATACCCCAGCACTGACCTGGGACGGTTTAGAAAATATAGCGATTGGAACCCAACCAGGTGATCAAGCTACAAAGATCTGGCAGGTTCAACCAGGCTTGAGACTTGCATTCAGACCCGATTACATCAAGGAACAAAGAAGTATGTTTAGATAAAAGGCCATGATATTAGTGGCTTGGATTTATACTTACTAGTGGTCTAGGATAGGCTTTTATGTCTAATAGCCAACCAATCAAAGCCAAACAGGTAGTTTTTAAGCATTTCTTTAGCTTTTTAATATTATTTTATCAGTTAGAATCTTGACCGCTAGTCAATAAATTATTTTCTTTACGGTGGATTTTAGGCAAAAAAGCTTCTTTTTCAAATTAAGGAATTCAATTACCTTATTTTTACCAAGAAGTTTCAATCTAATACCTTATTATTTTTTGGTATTTTTACTTGTAAATTAAACGTCGTAATAATGAAAAAATTAATTCTTCTATCAATAGCAATTTTGGTGAGCACTTTTGTTTTCGCACAGGAGGAAGAAGCCGCACAATCGGGTTCATTGATCGCAGATATCATGAATGTAGATGCAGTTACGGAGGCAATGGATGAAACAACTCTTGAAGCCGATGCTGAGTACAAACAAACCCTTGAAGAAGAAAAAGCCAATTTTGAAGAGCTATTGTCAAAAAGAGGTGAAGAATTTAAAGAAGATGTTGCAGATCTAATTGAAAATTTTAATAAGGTTTTGGAAAAAGGAGTTGAAAAAGAAGTAATGGCTGAAAAGAAAAAAGTGGCTACTTCAGTGAATGCTCTTTCCATGAGCCTTCTAGGGTCTAAGAAAAAACTATTGATGGATTTCAATGGTAAGATGACACAGAACATCAGAAAGTTGCCAAAGGTATTGGTTACTGACAAAGAGAAAGAATTAAAAGATATGCTTGCTGAGTACAAAGAAAAATTCGATGCAGAATTAGGGTTGAACCAAGATGTAATCGAAGGATTCAAAAACAAAGTACACTTAATAAAAGCAGAAGACGCACCAGCAAAAGAAGAGGACCAATAGGTTCTCTTCTTTTTTTCTCTTATCTGAGCAATTGTCCTAATTGCCAAAACACAATCCCCGCACATACAGAAACATTCAGACTGTGCTTGGTACCAAACTGCTCTAACTCTACGGCTTGATCCAAAGTATCTAGAATTCTATCACTCAATCCGTTGACTTCGTTCCCCATTACGACAGCTATTTTATCATTGGCTTTCAATGACAAATCCTTCAATCGAATTGAGTCGGTAGTCTGCTCTACCCCAATCACTTTATATCCTTGCTCTTTCAACTCAACCAACAAAGGTAAAATATCTTCATGGTATTGCCAGTCTACAGAATGCTGAGCACCGATAGCCGTTTTAAAAATCTCCTTGTGTGGTGGCTGAGGAGTAATCCCGCAAAGCATAATTTTACTTAATCCAAAACAATCACAGCTTCTAAAAACAGATCCAACGTTCATTCCTGACCTGATATCATCAAGCACAACGACCACATCCAATTTCTCTTTTGCTTTGTATTCTGAAAGACTGGCTCTTTCGAGCTCTTCTAGCTTAAGCTTTTTCATTTTTAGCTTTGTATTTCATTGCCGCTTTTACAAAAGCAATAAACAACGGATGCGGATTTTCGACGGTAGATTTTAATTCAGGATGAAATTGTACACCGACAAAAAATGGATGTTCAGGAATTTCTACAATCTCCACAAGATTGGTTTCAGGATTGATCCCTGTTGCAACCATCCCTGTCTTCTCCAATCGCTTTAAATACTTATTATTAAATTCATATCTGTGTCTATGCCTTTCATTGATATCTACTTTACCATATGCCTTTGCTGCTTTTGAACCCTTGGTCAACTTACACTTATAGGATCCTAATCGCATGGTACCGCCTTTCTCAGTAACCTTCAATTGATCAGGCATCAGGTCTATGACTAGATTTTTGGCCTTAGGGTTGATTTCTGCAGAAGAACAACCCGGAAGTTTTAATACGTTCTTAAATATTTCAACAACAGCACACTGCATCCCTAAACAAATCCCAAAGAATGGGATATCATTTTTTCTCGCGTAGCTGATGGCTTTGATCTTTCCTTTGATTCCTCTTTCACCAAATCCAGGTGCCACCAAAATTCCATCCAATGATTTCATCTTCTCAAGAATCTCAGGCCCTTCCAATTCTTCAGAATGTATCGGGACTACTTGTACCTTGCACTCATTGGCAGAACCTGCATGGATGAACGACTCATAGATTGATTTATAGGCATCCGCTAGTTCATTGTATTTTCCTATCAGACCAATTTTCACTTCGGCTGTCGGATTCTTTAGTCTACCCAGAAATTCTTTCCAAGCACTCAATTCAGGTGTATTTCCCTTAGGCAGTTTTAATTTTTTAAGTACAATCTCATCGAGATTTTCTTTAAGCATGTACATAGGCACATCGTAGATGGTCTTTGCATCCAACGCTTCGATTACTGAATTTTTCTCAACATTGCAGAAAAGCGCCAATTTGTTTCTGACCTCTTTTGTCAATTGATACTCTGTACGACACACAAGGATATCAGGTTGAATCCCCGTCATCAATAGTTCTTTGACTGAATGCTGTGTTGGCTTGGTTTTAAGCTCACCTGCAGCAGCTAAGTATGGAATAAGCGTTAGATGTATCACCAAAGTGTTATTCTTCCCAAATTCCTGTCTTATTTGTCTTAAGGCTTCTAGATATGGAAGAGATTCAATATCACCTACGGTGCCTCCTAATTCCGTAATAATCAGATCATAATCAGCTTGATCTTCAAGCAATCGCACTCTTCGTTTGATTTCGTCAGTAATGTGAGGTATGACTTGAACCGTTTTACCCAGATAATCTCCAGCACGCTCCTTTTTAATTACTGTTTGGTAGATTCTACCAGTGGTAACGTTATTGGCTTGAGAAGTCGGCGTATTTAGAAATCTTTCGTAGTGACCAAGATCTAAATCTGTTTCAGCCCCATCATCTGTGACATAGCATTCTCCATGCTCATATGGATTCAATGTTCCAGGGTCAATGTTGATATAAGGGTCAAATTTTTGAATGGTAACCTTGAAACCTCTAGATTGAAGTAATTTGGCCAGTGAAGCTGAGATAATGCCTTTTCCAAGCGAGGAGGTAACTCCGCCCGTAACAAAGATATATTTGGTCATCCTTTAAGTTCTAATGTAAGTTTTAATTAGATTTCATTACGGGATTCAAAGGTATTAAAAACTTCTAAAAGTCCATTCTAAATCTTAAGTTCACTCGCCTAGAAGTAAGAAAATTTGGAACAGCATATTGAGAAAGCCCAATTGACTTGATCCAAGTGTTAGAAGAAACGTTTTGGACATTCATTAAATTGAAGACTTCGAGGCTTATCCAGGTCTCTTTTGTGAATCTCAGAAAGTGATTTGGCTTTTTCTTTCTTTTACTTTCGTCAAATATTAGATAAAGGAATCCGAGATCGGCTCTCAAGTAAGGCTTAAACTTGAAAGTATTTCGATAAACTACATTTTGCCCTCTTATCCCGAAGGGTAATCCGCTAGCATAGCTCATGGTTCCGTTGAACTTGAAATTTTCATTCCGAGGGAGATAATCTTGAAAGTAGATAGAAACATTCATGAGTTGATCCGTCGGTCTACTTACCCACTGTACTGGAACTCCTTCCGCTTGTCCTCTTTCTCTCTGCATATGCTGAACCCCAATCAACGATTCTTTGGCTTGTAGAATGGAAATATTGAACCAAGACTCAGTTCCAGGGACAAATTCTCCATTAATCCTCAGATCCCATCCCCACACATATCCTTCTGCATCATTTTCTCCAGAATATCTAATTTGTACATTGTCCAGCTCATAGGATACTAGATTAGTCAGCCGTTTGTAATAAAGCTCTGAAATCAACTTAAACGGCTTTTTACCTACCTTTGGAAGAATCAAATCTTTTTGAATTCCTCCTATAATGTGTAGTGATTTTTGGGATTCAAGATCAGTGTTCACTGTCCCATCATTCCTTCTCATTTCTCTATAAAACGGAGGTTGATAATATACACCACCAGCCAGCTTATAAGTTACATTGGTTTTACTCTTTAATGGTCTAAGTAAAATCTGACCTCTTGGGCTGATATTTAGTTCTTTATTTAAGTCCCAATAACTTGCTCTTACACCACCATTCAGGGACAGCTCATACAATTCACCAAAGGTCTTATTGTAGGTATCTTGCAAGTATGCTGTATAACGATAGGATAGCAATTCATTCTCTGACTTTAGCACGCTACTCAAGAGCACTTCTTCTTCGTTGAAAGGGATCGAAAATCCAGCAGAATCTAGTCTAACAAATTCATTGATGCTGTCATCGATTAATTCTTGTTGGGCTTTTGCACTCCACTGTATAAAATGGGTCGGAGAATTGTCATTCTTTTGTAATTCCAATCCCCCCTTGTATTGAAAATTCTGAACCCTTGAATACAATGAATTTCTGCCAAAATCATGGGTAGTACCTACCCCCAATACGGCAATTTCATCTCCATTGTTTTCTTCAGTAATATCGGTTTCAATTTCTGACAATCTGTAAAATCCAATAATGTCAAAAGTTTCTATTTCTCGATTGCCGTATATCGATCCCAAGAATTTATGGAAGATTGGATTCTTTTCCTTTGTTGGAATATAGGTCAATGAAACTCCTCCCATTGCATTGGTGAAGCCATCCACTTCTTGCCCTTCATACAATACAGAAAAATTAATCGTTTGATTGATCAATCCAGTAGTTGTGTTTCTTGTAGCCGGAATATAGTTGAACAAATTCCTATTAAAATTACCCAAAACTCCTACTTGGATTTCAGGAGTAAAATCATAGGTTATATAACTCTGTATGTCTGTAAAACTTGGAACATATTCTCCAGTGATATCTGTCGCTGATAATAAATAATTGGTCGTTTTATACCTAGCTCCTACCAAGTACCTTAGTTTATTGTATGCATTTGGACCGATACGTTTACTTCCTTCTAAATGACCAGAAGCTCCTAAAAGACTGGCATTTACTGAAGCCTTAAACTCTTCAGGTCTTTTGTATCGTATATCCAATACTGAAGAAAGCTTGTCTCCATACTTGGCTTGAAATCCACCAGAGGAGAAAGATAGATCTCTGATTAGATCAATATTAGGAAAACTCAAACCCTCTTGTTGTGAGCTTCGGATTAGTTGGGGTCTAAAAATCTCAAAATCGTTAACATAGACTAAATTCTCATCATAGTTTCCTCCTCTTACATTGTACTGCGAACTTAACTCGCCTCCTGTCCCAGCACTCGCACCCAGAGCTATATGTGGCAAAACACTTTCAAAATTACCACTCGTTGTCGGTAGACGCACAAAATCTGTTACCTCTTCTCGAACAACTCCAACATCCTCAATTTTTGAATCTCTGATGATGACTTCGACATCGCTTTCTTGGCTTGCCAATTTGATTTTAAAATATCGTTTTGCTCCTGGATCTAGTTTGGGTACACTTACTTCCGTTTCTAAATATCCCAAACGAGAGATGACAACAATACAAGCTTCATTGGGCTCTATCTCAAGTCTAAAATTTCCTCGGGTATCAGATTCAGTTGCGTTGCTTGTTCCTTTCACATAAACGGTAGCAAAGTCAACAAATTCTTCTGTATCCAGATCTGTAATCACACCAAACACCACAGATTGGCTCAGCGAGAAAAACGGTAGACACAACAACAAAAAAGTGACAAACTTACAACTCATTTTTTCTTAAAATTTAGCATCTTGTTCTTGTCCTATAAGTTTTAATTTCTTGATTGTTTCAATCGGATTTTCACTTTTAAAAACGCTGCTTCCTGCTACCAAAATATCTGCACCAGCTTGTAAGATTTTCTCGGCATTCTGCAAGCCCACTCCCCCGTCTATTTCTATTTTAAAATTCAAATTTCTCTTAGCTCTAGTATTGTCTAATTCTTCTATCTTCTTTAAGGTTTGGTAGATAAACTTTTGTCCACCAAATCCTGGATTTACCGACATCAAAACCACCTGATCTAAGTCCTCTAAAACATTTTCCAACGACTGCGTTGTTGTATGAGGATTTAGTGCCACTCCAGCCTTCGCACCTGTTTCTTTGATTTGACCAATCAATCGATGGAGATGGACTGTTGCTTCCGCATGCACTGAGATAATATCCGCTCCAGCATCCCTAAAAGATTGAACATATTTTTCCGGTTCCACAATCATAAGGTGAACGTCAATGATTTTATTGCAAGCTGAGCTCATAAATTTGACAATATTTTGCCCAAAAGAAATATTCGGGACAAATACACCATCCATTACGTCAACATGTAGGTATTCTGCTTCACTTTTATTAATGGTATTGATGTCATCCTCTAATCTAAGAAAGTTAGCAGCTAAGATACTGGGGGCAATTATGTGCATTTCAATGTTTTATCTACGGCAATTTGTCTGTTAATGTCGGACTCTTTGGAAATGGTTTCTGAATTAACTTAAAGTAAACTTGGCTGGTTGTTAATACGTCGTGTTCACAATATTTTACGATACCATCCAAGTCATTTTTGAACCAAAAAGTATCATGAATTTTACTTCCATCCAAGATTTCCTTTGACGAAGGTACGTTTAGTATTTTTGCTAACAAATTGAGAGAAGTATAATTCTTAAAATCCCCAAATTTCCAAAGGCTCATGGTATCAACCAAATGTTCGATTTGCCATGGTTTTTTTCCTCGTATTTTGAAAACATTGGGCAATTTTACCTCATTAATGATCATTCTGCGGATTAAGAAAGGTACATCAAACTCACGGATGTTGTGGCCGATGAGTTTTACAAAACTACTAGAAGGGCAATTGGACTGCAAATAGTTGGTTAATTCCGTAAGTAACTGGGATTCATCGTGCCCATAAAATGATTGCTGAACCCACTTGTTTAGTCCATTAGATTCAAAGGATTCTGCGATAGACACACATAAAACTCTAGAAAATTCTGAGTAAATACCTGCTTTTTTTGGATAAAGTTCAGGAGGAGTTGCAGTATGTCCATTTGCCGAAAGGCTAAGAAAACGAGATTTTATATCCCAAAGGGCTTTCATGGTACTAGAAAGATCACAATAGCAAGGTGAAGATGCCACTGTTTCAATATCGATAAAAATGAGATGATTCTTTTTGTTTCTTGATTTCATGTCAGATAGTGTTCAAAATGGATTTATCTAGGGTTTCCCCCTATATAGTGTGAAAATTATAGTAGGTGTAAACCACAAATTTTAGTACTTTGCTTGTGGTCTAAGGAAATAATAGTTGATATTTACCATTATAGATGAATAAACCTTACAGTTATGACAAAATCAAAAAGTAATATTACATTAATCGCATGGTTAGTTGCCATTGCATTACTCGCGCTGAATATCTTTCAATGGTACAGTAACAATCAGCTTAAAACTGCACTTTCTAAGGAAGAATCGATAAACACAGACCTTCAAAAAGTTCAAAGTGCTCTTGAGACAAGCTATCAAGATGCCATGACCAATCTTGAAGATATGAGAGGGACCAATGATGAGTTGAATGAATTGATCGAAACTCAGCAAGCAGACCTTGCCAAGCAAAAGGAAAAGATCAATGGATTGATCTGGACTTCAAAAGAATTGAAAAAAGCAAAGGCTGAAATCGAACTTATGAATTCTACTGCAGCAGGCTACCTTGCAGAAATTAGACAATTAAAAGAAGCCAATGAAGGCCTTACTGCTTCAAACCAGAAGTTGTTCAGCGACAATGAATTGTTGACTACCAATCTTAATCAATCAATGAAAGACATTGAAAGACTAGACTCTACACAAGCAGTATTGGTTACTATGAAAGAAGAATTATCTTCTGAGAACGGAATGTTATCAAATAAAGTAGATATGGCAGAAGCCATTAAGATCAACGCCATCAATATTGAAGGATTCAAATCAAAAGATGGTGGTGATTTAAAATCAACAAGAAAAGCCAAAAATGTAAATGTGATAAGATCTTGTTTGGTAACTGAAACCAATATGGTAACATCAGCTGGAGAAGAAACATTCTACGTGAGAATTATCAATCCTCAAGGTGAAACCATGGCAATTGAAAATGCAGGTAGTGGTGTGTTGACCAATAAGTTGACACAAGATGAGATTAGATATACTACAAGTGGCACTGTTGATTACAACCAAAAAGACATGCAAGTATGTATCGATTTTACTCCAAATTACACATTAAGTGCTGGATTATACCAAATCGAAACGTACAATAAAGACTATATGGTCGGTAAAGGTTCATTTTTACTTAAGTAATAAAACAATAACGCATTCAGAATAGTTAGTTACATTTATGTCATTAATTATTCTGAATGCTTAACTGGACTTTTAGCCAAAAATTTAACAACCCGGAGGACGATCCGTTTGACAGGCTCTTTAAACTATTCAAAGAGCTGTTAATGCATACGGCTGGTAATGTTGAAGAAGCGCTGAGTTGGATGACTCAGCTAGACAAGCAGTATGACCTAACTGATGAAAAATATGGTCTTTCTGACTTTATACAGGATCTCAAGGATAAAGGTCTCATTTCAGACAGCAAGAAAACACCAGGTTACAATCCTACTTCAAAATTGGAAATATCGCTACGTCAAACGGCGCTTTCAGATATTTTTGAGGATTTACAGAAATCAAAGCCTGGAAAGCACAACACAAAAATTATAGGTCAAGGTGATGAAATCACCAATGAATCAAGATCTTACGAATACGGTGATAGACTTGATAAACTATCTATCACTGAATCATTAAGGAATGCCCAGATCAATCATGGGATTGACAACTTCCGTTTGACCCAACAGGATCTTGAAGTTAAGGAAACATTTTTCCAATCACAGACCAGTACTGTATTGATGATTGATATCTCCCACTCCATGATTTTGTACGGAGAAGATAGAATCACTCCAGCGAAAAAAGTGGCAATGGCTCTTGCTGAGTTAATTACAACACAATACAAAAAAGATACCTTAGACATCATCGTCTTTGGGAATGATGCATGGCAGATCCAGATCAAAGACTTACCATATTTAGAAGTAGGTCCTTATCATACTAACACGGTGGCGGGACTTGAACTAGCAATGGATTTATTGCGCAAACGTAAGAATCCAAACAAGCAGATCATGATGATCACAGATGGGAAGCCTACCTGCATTAAAAAGGGAAAGAAGTATTATAAGAACGCATACGGACTGGATAAAAATATTTTAAACAGAACACTTGGACTTGCTGTTAAGTGTAGAAAGCTAGATATACCAATAACAACCTTTATGATTGCAAGAGATCCTTATTTGGTTCAATTTGTTGACGAGTTCACCAAAGCAAATAATGGAAAAGCATTTTATAGTTCGCTTAAAGGTTTGGGTGAATTTATTTTTATGGATTACAAAGCCAACAAAAGAAAAAGAAGAAAATAACACATGGACTATACTAAGATAACCACGTTTGGAGAATTGAAAAAATCCAACTTCCAAAATAGAACGGTCAAGGAGGAATTGAGACAAAACTTGGTTGCAAAATTAAAGAAAGGCGAGAAAGTATTTGAAGGAATCATTGGGTTTGATCATACTGTGATTCCAGATATTCAGCGTGCCATACTATCCTCGCACAACATACTGCTTCTAGGATTAAGAGGTCAAGCAAAAACCAAAATTGCGAGACTTTTGACGCAGCTGTTGGATGAATACATTCCCGTGATTGAAGGGTCTGAATTGAATGATGATCCGTTTAATCCCTTGTCTAGAAATGCAAGAGACATCATCGCAGAAAATGGAGACAACACAAAGATCGCTTGGATCCATAGAGATCAACGATATGTAGAAAAACTGGCTACACCAGATGTAAGCGTGGCTGACTTGATCGGTGATGTAGACCCGATCAAAGCTGCTACCTTAAAGCTGCCTTATTCTGATGAAAGAGTGATTCACTTTGGACTTGTCCCAAGGGCCAATAAGTCTATCTTTGTCATCAATGAATTGCCAGATCTTCAGCCTAGAATCCAAGTTTCACTCTTCAATATCCTCCAAGAAGGAGATATTCAGATAAGAGGATTTAAAGTAAGAATGCCACTCGATATCGTATTTATATTTACCGCCAATCCGGAAGATTATACCAATAGAGGAAGCATCATTACTCCTTTAAAAGATAGAATTGAAAGTCAAATATTGACTCATTATCCTACGTCTACCGATATTGCAAAAGAGATTACAAGACAAGAAGCGAAATTTTCTAAAGCCCAATCTGATACAGTAAAAGTATCTGAGATTGCAAGAGACATACTAGAAAGCACGGTTTTCAACGCAAGAGAAAGTGAATACATCGATGAGAAAAGTGGAGTCTCTGCTAGGATGAGTATTTCGGCATTGGAGAATTTGGTGAGTGCTGCAGAAAGAAGAGCATTGATCAACGATGATAAAACTACTGAAATCAGAATCACTGATTTTTGGGGTGTGATTCCTGCCATTACAGGTAAAGCGGAGTTGGTTTATGAAGGAGAGCAAGAAGGTCCGCACAATGTAGCCATGTCGCTCATTACTGATGCGTTGGAAGACAAATTTGATATACACTTCCCTAACCCAGATAAAGTAAGAGAAGGAAATGATGATTATGAAGTGCTCAGGTTGTGGTTTGGTTCGGGCAACTCAATTACGCTGGGAGCAGATGATTCTGATGCCGTGTACCAAGAAAAACTAAACAGTGTTCCTGGTCTAAAAAACATAGCCAAAGAATATTCAGAAAACGGCAATGATCTTTACTTCATGATGGAGCTAATACTTAACGGGCTTGCAGCCAAAGAAGTAGTGAACTTTAACCTAGACAATCAGATGACTAGCTTCAACGATTTGTTGTCAGCAGGCCTTTCTGATCTTGATGAAAATCTGTTTAACTAGGTAAGAAAATTTCTTTCAAGTCATTCGCGTCTTCTGGCTTCATTCTACCGCTTAAAATCAATCGCAATTCGCGACGTCGTGTTGCTGCTTCGTATTTAGCTTTCTCTGAAGGATTCTCAGGACTGATTTTATGTACCTTGATTGGTTTCATTGTCTCTGCATTCAATGCTACGAATGAAAAATAAGCATGATTGGATTTACGTAGGTTGGCTCCGGTAATTTCTGCTACTTGAACTTCTACATACACCTCCATGGAAGTATTGAAGGCTCTTGTCAATATTGCCGTGATGGTAATCACATTCCCAAGTTTGATAGGAAGGTCAAATGAAACATGATCCACAGAGGCTGTAACAACATGCGCTTCTGCATGCTTGGCTGCACAGACTCCTGCAGCAATATCCATCCACCTCATCAAGTTTCCTCCCATTAAGTTTCCCAATGGATTGGTGTCATTGGGCATGATCATCTCTGTCATGATTGTCTTTGATTCTTCTACTCTTTTTTCTTTTATCATTATAATGCTTTGATAATTTCAAATCCAAATACTTTTTCAAATGAGGAAAGTAAGGTTGGAATAACTTCTTTTATAGAAACAGGTTTCATTAATTCTTTAGAAAGGGAACTCACATCTTTTTCTTTTTCATCAATTCCGCAAGGTATAATCCCTTTAAAATATTCTAGATCTGTATGAATATTTAAAGCAAATCCATGGAGACTTACCCACCTGCTCATATGCACGCCGATGGCACACAATTTCCTCTGATCTTCCCCACTTTCTACCCATACACCCGTAAAGTCATTGACCCTTTTACCTTGAATTCCATATTCATTTAAAAAAAGAATAATCGCCGCTTCGATATCACGCACATATTTGTGAACATCGTGATAATAATTATCTAGATCTAAAATAAGGTAGCCCGTAATCTGTCCAGGGCCATGAAAAGTGATATCTCCGCCCCTATTTATCTTAAAAAACTCAATATTTTTAGCTTTTAAAGAGGCATCTGACTCTAGTAAATGATCAATTGATCCCGATTTTCCGAGTGTATAAACGGGATTATGCTCGCATAGAATAAAATGTCCTGGAGGATTTATCAGCTGATTAAATGCATCTTTTCCGGCATTTTTGCGTTTACTTTGTATTAAACTCCTTTGAAGGGACTTCTGGAAGTCCCAAACATCAGAATACGTTAAATTAGAAAGATGATGATATTGAACCTTAAGGTTCTTTTTCATTGTACTTTTGTGTTTGATTACAAATGTAATTTCATGTTATGAGAAATCTGCTTTTATCCTCATTTATTATACTTTTTAGCCTTTCGGCAAATGCTCAGTTTGCTCCAGATTTTACTGTCACGGATACAAACGGCGAAGAGCACAATTTATATTCAGATTATTTAGACCAAGGTAAAACGGTAGTGATTAAGTTCTTTTTTGTAGGATGTCCGCCGTGTACAGCGATCGCGCCAGACGTTCAGGCTCTGTATGAGTCTTTTGGTGCTGGAAACAATGATGTTGAATTTTTTGAATTTAGCACACAATCTTCTAATACGGATGCAGCCATTAATAATTATTTGGGTGGTCTTAATGTAACGATACCCGCTTCTGGGCAAGGAGGTGGATTTGAGGCAGGAGATCCTTACAGAAGTGGAGATTTTGGTACTTTCTTTGGGACTCCAGCATTTGCGGTTATCGCACCTGATAGAAATGTGGTGTATTTCCGAAGTACAGGAAATCTTACTCAAGTGACCGATGCAATCCTTGAAACAGGCGCTATGATGGTTGAGGAAGAAGAGGAAGAGGAAGAAGAAGTAGAACCGACGGTCTTCAATTTTGAATTTACAGATGCGCTTGGAGATCCAGTAGATAATGTTGTCGTGACACTTGAAGATGCTAGTGCAAGCAACAATACGAGTTATGTGATAAATACCAACTCCTTAAACGAAGTAGAAATCACAAATTTTGAAGAGGAATTTCCAGGCATTACTACGCCAGTATTCAGGTTTGAAAATACAGGACCTGCCAATGAAGGTCTTAGTATCATCGATTTACTAACAATACAAAGGCATATTCTGGACTTAGAACCGTTTACTGATCCTGATCTCATTGATGCGGCAGATGTAAACACCAATGGTTCGATCTCAGTGACAGATATAATTACGATTCAACGGTTGATCCTAAATCTTACGGATGAGTTTCCTGGAGGAGTAGATCCATGGATTATTAAGCAAAACAATATTCCACTAACGCTAAGTCCTGGCAACACCATTGACATTGAAGTCGAAATGGTGAAGCGTGGTGACGTACGCTAATTTTTAGAAATATTTTCAACGAAAGGTAAATTATTCAGACTGTGCTGCATTCCCTTAATGGATTTGGAGTAGAAGTTGGAAGATTGGTCATAGAATAGAAAAATGACAGGAGATTCCTCAATGAGAATGCTGTCCATGTTTCTAAAAATCTTGTTTCTATTTTCGTCGTCCAATGCTAAATTACTTTGTCCATATAGGTCATCAAATTCATTGTTTCTGAAACGAGTGTAATTCGGAGGAGCATTATTTTTGCCATAAAATACGGACATAAAGTTCTCCGTATCCAGATAATCACCAATCCATGATGCGCGGAATAATTTAATATTCCCTTTTCTCATTCCTTCTCTCAAAATAGAACTTTCGAGTACTTCTATTTTTGTAGGTATACCCAATTGCTCCCATTGTTTAGAAACAAAAAGCATAATATCAGCATAAGGTTGGTTGGTATAAATGACAATAGGATCCATCTTCTGAAGGTCAACACCAGAAGCATTTAGATGCGCATTTGCCTTTTCAACATCGTATGGATATCCTACCAGATCATCTCGAAAACTAGCAAGTCCTTTGGGCGTAAATCCACTATTGGCGGGATGTCCTACATCATTTCTCAATGTTTTCATCATCAACTCTTTGTTGATACCATAGTTCAAGGCTTTCCTAAAATCTTTATTATGCAAAGGATCATCCGGCTCTAGCAATTCCATATTAATGCCGATATACTCAGTATTCAAATACGCTGATTTTACAAAAGTTATTTCATCGTGATGTCTGTTTTGTAATTTGCCTTGTGGCGTCAACATTTCATTAATGAACGAAGATTCCAAACCGGAGACCAGATCTAGATTGCCATTCAACAATTCTAAAAATGCAATTTTCCTATCAACGATAAAATCTATTTTTATTCCATCTATATTTCCAAGACTACTCCAGTATTCATCATTCTTTAAT
Source organism: uncultured Saprospiraceae bacterium (assembly GCA_937950315.1). Taxonomy (GTDB): domain Bacteria; phylum Bacteroidota; class Bacteroidia; order Chitinophagales; family Saprospiraceae; genus JAHDBF01. Next base: position 21,826 of record CALFDU010000074.1, read on the forward strand.
AAGAACAAATTTTGGTTTTTGATCCACTTCTTAAATTTAAAAGGACCAGAACCGATGGGATTGTTTTTCCAATCAGAACCATAATATTCAACTGCTTCTTTGGGCACGATAGAACAATATTGCATGGTCAAAATTGACAACATAGGTCTGAATGGCTTCTTTAATTTAATCAAGAATACAGAGTCATTCTTTGCCTCAAAGGGATTTTGCTCTGCCACATTATTTTCAAAAATCCAGGAACCAGGAGAATTTACATCTGTATCAAGGATTCTTTTCAAACTGTATTCAACATCGTACGCCGTCAAAATTCGAGTGCTGTCCTTTCCAAAGCATCCATGTTTATGAAACTCAATGTTGTCTTTGAGGACAAAGCTATATTCCAGTCCATCTTCAGATATTTCCCAACTTTTGGCAGCAGAAGGGATAATTTGAGAGTTTTCGTCGGTGCTTACCAACGTATTAAAAATATGGCTGCTGATCCACATAGAGCTCAAACTTTTCGCGAAGGCAGGATCTAAAGAATTGGGGTGATTGACAAGATTGTACTTAAAAACAGAATAAGGATTGACCTCCTCCTTACATGATTTTAAGCAGATAGCAGCGCCCATCAAGCAAACCAACCATAGAAGTCGAATTGTTGTTTTTTCCATTTTTAGGTAAATTTTAACACATAATAACCAACTGACTATCAGTTAGTTAGAATAAAATTACTCTTTTAAAAAGTTAATAAAAACATTTGCGGGAAGCATCTTAATAACACCATACGTATAAGAGATGTATCACAGTTTTAATCAGCTGAGATTATTTATTCTAACCAAATTTAAAGAAATGAATTTTTTTATCCGAAGGTTCTGGCGAATCTCATTGATGGCAACAGTTTTTTGCTTGCTTCAATCAGGCGCCATTCATGCGTCTGACGATTCCTATCAATGCATAGATGCCAACCTTGATAAAGAACAACTAGCGTTGATGCTTGAGTGCGGAACAGCACCAGTTATCACTTGTCCATCTATATATTACGATTGTCCTGGAGGGCAACTCGATCCAATATATACTGGATATGCAACAGCAATAGCAGGTGATGCTGATTGCCCAGCACCAGTTGTTACTTACACCGACGAAGTAGTTGTAAATACAGCATGCCATTACGAAGTTCACAGAACTTGGACTGCTGAATACCCTGGAAATTCCAATCCTTGGTTATTTGCAGATTGTACTCAGATATTATACTTATTTGACACAAGTAGTCCCCTTATTAAAAATTGCCCATCGGACATCACGATTCCTATGAATGGCGATTGTGTAGGTATAGCAACGTGGAATGAGCCAGTATACACAGACAATTGTGGAGTAAGTGCAGTGAGTTCTGATTATGTAAGTGGCACAGCGTTTCCGGAAGGTGTTACTACTGTTACCTATACGGTATCTGACAACTGCGGAAACACCAACACTTGTAGTTTTGATGTAACTGTAAATGGAGCATGTTGTTTAGAAGCACCTACCGTAAGTTGTCCAGCGGATATAACCATCTGTCCTGGTGGAGCAATAAGCTACCACCCTTCTGTTACTGGCTTTGCTACAGTAACAACAGCGCCTGGATGTCCTACCAACCCGATTTTAACTTGGAGTGACGATATACAGTCTATTGCTTCTTGTCCTAATGGTAAGATCATAACAAGAACATGGACAGCTATGGATCCGGTTGATCCATCGAAGTTTACAACTTGTATTCAGATGATTTCTATGATTGACACTGAACAACCGACAACTATTAGTTGTCCAACAAGTATGACAATACATACAGAAGATCCAAATGGTGCAGTAGCTACATGGAATGATCCTGTGTTTGAAGATAATTGCGGAATATCAGGAGTTAATCCATCACACTTAAGTGGGAGTTTGTTTCCAGAAGGATGCACAACCGTAGCGATTTCTGCATTTGACAACTGTGGTAATTTTGTGAATTGTTCATTTGAGGTCTGCATTGTTGTAGATAAATGTGAAGTGGCTCCAATTATCATTTGTCCTCCTAATAGAACCCTTTGTCCAGGAGGAGGCCCAGAGGCTTACCACCCAGATAGAATTGGATATGCAACAGCTACAGCAGGTGGTGCATTTTGCGATGCACCAATAGTAACTTGGGAAGATTTGATCATCAATAGTCCAGTGTGTCCAAATGGAATGCAAGTAAAAAGAACATGGACAGCTTCTGATCCTGAAAATTCAGCGCTTAAAAATTCATGTTTGCAAATTATCGATATTGAAGACATAAGTCTTCCTATCGTTGACATTTGCGGAAGCGATATAACCCTCCAAGCTTCAGATAGTAATGGAGCAATTGTTACATATGTGGAACCAAGTTTTTCAGACAATTGCGGAATTGCAAATGTTTCATCAAGCAGCAACAATGGGGATTTATTTCCAATAGGAATTACTGAGGTAACTTATACTGCTTCAAACAATTGCGGAAATACAGTTTCTTGTTCATTCAATGTAGTGGTTTCTCCACCAGAATGTATGACTGCACCAATCATTTTATGTCCAGCAGATATTACCACTTGTGTTGATGCAGATACGCATCCAAATGCATTGGGTTTCGCTACTGCAACAGCAAGTGGAACCAATTGTGATGCCCCTATTATTTCATGGTCTGATTACATTCAACCGACTGCAAAGTGTGCAGGTGCATTGGTCATTACCAGAACTTGGACTGCAGAAGATCCAAACAACAGTTCGCTTTCAACAAGTTGTGAGCAATTGATTACAACACAAGATCATGTAAACCCAATACTAACAAATTGTCCAACCAACATTTCTGTGATCGCACAAAATTTTGGTTGCGAAGCAATAGTGAATTGGACAGCACCGACAGCAACAGACAATTGTGACTTGGCATCAGTAGTTTCTACTCATGCACCAGGTGATACATTTTCTGCTGGCAATACAACAGTCACCTATACAGCAACCGATGCTTGTGGAAATGCATCTACATGTTCGTTTACCGTCATTGTGACATGTGCAAACATCCCATGTAGCGTAGCACCAATCATCAACTGTCCAGCTGATTATTCAGCTTGTCCTGGAGCTTCAATTGCTCCAAATGTGACTGGTTATGCAACAGCAACAGCAGGATTGACTGCCTGTGATGATCCAATTGTATCATTTACTGATGCAGTTGTAAATTCAGGACCATGTCAAGACGCAAAAACAATACATAGAACTTGGACAGCAACTGATCCGTATGATGCAACAGTATCTACTAGTTGCGTACAAGTACTTACTTTAAATGACACTACTCCGCCGGTTGTGACCAATTGCCCTGCAGATATTTCATTATTGGGCGATATCAATTGTCAAGCAGTTGCAACATGGGTTGCACCAGTAAGTTCTGACAATTGTGGAGCTCCGACAGTGAGCACAACACATCCTTCAGGGTCAACATTCAACTGCGGTACAACAACAGTTACTTATACTTTCACAGATGCATGTGGCAATTCTACTTCATGTTCATTTAATGTAACTGTTACGAGTGTAAGTTTTGGATGTGCAGTAGATCCAGTGATAAATTGCCCAGCGGATTATTATGGTTGCGTGGGTACATCTAGTCACCCTTCAACAACTGGTTTTGGTTCGTCAACACCTGGTCTTGGTTCTTGTGATATGCCAATCACTACTTATGCTGATGCAGTTATCAGCAGTGGTCCATGCGCTGGCGCTCAAGTGATCCATAGAACATGGACAGCGACTGATCCAAACGATGCAACAGTCAGTAGTTCTTGTGTTCAAGTAATTGCATTACATGATGACCTCGCGCCGATTGTAAATTCTTGCCCAAGCAATATTTTATTGACTGGAGATTCAAATTGTCAAGCGGTTGCAACATGGAATGAACCAATTGTGACTGATAATTGTGGAATAGAAAGTATAAGTTCAACACATAGTTCTGGATCTGTATTTGGAAATGGAACAACCACGGTTACCTATACAATTACAGATAATTGTGGTCATGTTTCTACCTGTTCGTTTACTGTGACAGTAACATGTGCAGCAACCTGTGAGGCTCCAATCATTTCATGCCCAGGATTTTTCTCAGCATGCCCAGGAACAAGTACTGATCCAGCTACGACTGGATACCCTACTGTAAGTCCTGGATCTGCAGATTGTGGAACTCCAATACTTACTTATGCAGACCAGATCCAAAGTACTGGCCCTTGCGCTGGAGCTACCTATATTTTTAGAATATGGACGGCAACGGATCCTGACAATGCAATGAACTTTAGTCAGTGTGTTCAAGCTATTAATTTAGAAGACAATGCCGCACCTGCATTAAGTTCTGGACCATCAGACATTGTACTTAATGGAGATGCAAACTGCCAAGCAGTGGCAACATGGAGTGCGCCAGTATATACAGACAATTGTGGTATAGCTACCATTAACTCTAACTTAGCTTCAGGTTCGACATTCGGATCAGGAACTACAACAGTTAGTTATACGGTTACAGATTATTGTGGAAATGCTTCTAATTACAATTTCAATGTGACAGTAAATTGTACCATTGCAGATTGTCTTGCTGCACCAATTTTAAATTGCCCAGCAGATTGGAATTCATGTCCAGGTTCAGCATCACATCCAAGTACCACAGGATTTGCTTCCGCAACTCCAGGAAGTGCTGATTGTGATACGCCAATCGTAACATACAGTGATCAAGTTGTCAGTACAGGACCATGTAACGGTGCTACACTGATATACAGAACATGGACTGCAACAGATCCATCAAACAATACAAATAAAACGAGTTGTGTTCAGACTATTAGTCTTGCGGATACAACTGCGCCTACAGTGGTTTCTTGCCCAGATAATATTGCAGTCCTTGCCGGAGCGAGTTGCTCTGCACCTGTAACATGGGTTGAGCCTATTGCTACCGACAATTGTGGAATTGCAAGCATAAGTTCAAATTATGCATCAGGTTCTGAATTTGCTACAGGAACATCGACTGTTGTTTATACTATCACAGATAACTGTGGAAATGTTACCAATTGTTCATTCAACGTAACCATTTCATGCAGCAATCAAGGATGTAGTCTTCCTCCAGTAATTAATTGCCCTGCTGACTATTCGGCATGCGTAGGAAGTGGAATAAATCCTAGCACAACCGGTTATGCAACAGCAACTGCTGGATTGGCATCGTGTGATGCTCCAGTTGTGACATTCTTTGATACAGTGATTAGTACTGGACCTTGTGCTGGAGCACAAGTAATAAGTAGAAAGTGGATCGCAACTGATCCAAATAACTCTTCTGTATTTACTAGCTGCACACAGACTATTTCTGTTGGAGATAGTCAGGCACCAACATTTGTGTACTGTCCTGAAGATATGACCATTGATGGCGGACCATGGTGTGATGGAATTGCAACATGGAGTGCTGTAACAGCCACAGACAATTGTAGTTTACCAACAATTACTTCTACACATACATCAGGTGAGCTATTGGATGAAGGAGTAACCACCGTAACATATACAGCGACTGATGATTGTGGCAATACAGCTCAATGCTCATTCAACATCACGGTAGAATGTAACAATGTATGTGATCAAGCACCAATGATCAATTGCCCAGCAAATGTTTCATTGTGCCCGGGCAGTTCATATACGCCTTCACAGACAGGTTATGCAACTGCAACCAGTGGACCAAATTGTGGAACACCAACCATTACATACAATGATATTATTGCTTCTAATGGTACATGTGGTGATAAAGTGATACACAGAGTATGGACTGCAACAGAGCCATTGGCCTTAAACCTAAGCTCAAGTTGCACACAGATAATTACATTGGCAGACAATTTTGCTCCAGGTATCTGGGATTGCCCAGCAGATTTAACTGTAGCAGCAGGACAACCAGCATACTGGATTGAGCCAATTGCAGATGACAATTGTAGCTTATCTTCATTTGTTTCTACGCACGCTAGCGGTACAGTATTTTCTGCTGGAACAACAACCGTTTCGTACACGGCAACGGATGTTTGCGGAAACATTTCTACTTGTGCATTCAATGTAACGACAACGGGACCAGCAGGAAATCTCACTTGTCCAAACGATATCGTGAAGAGTTGCGGAGCCAATGGGGGTGCATATGTCAACTGGACACCACCTACATTTAGTGGAACGTGTAATTCAGGCTGTAGTTCAGGCAACTACATCCCAGGATTTATTTACATGGGATCATTTGGAGGTAGCCAATATTACTGTTCAATCAACCCTGCTACTTGGCCACAAGCGGAGGCTGCTAGTATTGCCAATGGCGGACATCTAGCAAGTATCAATAATGCTGAAGAAAATGCTTTCTTGGCAAATGTGTTGATCAACCAAACAGCTTGGATTGGATTTAATGATAAGGACAATGAAGGAATATTCACATGGTCAAATGGTGACCCAGTTACCTATACAAACTGGTTTACTGCACAGCCAAACGATTATAATTACAACCAAGATTATGTAGGCTTGATGCCAGATGGATTTTGGAATGATGAATACAATTACTCTTCATTAGAATACATCATGGAAATATCTTGTGATCCTGTTACACAAACAGGAGGAAAAGCACCAGGTAGTTTCTTTGAAGTTGGAACACACACTATCTCTTATGCAGTTGATGCAGCATGTGGAGGAGCAACGTGTTCATTTACTGTAACTGTTGAGCCATCATTGACTTTGGAATGTCCAAATGACATTGTGATTTCAGCAGCAGATGGAGAATCAGGAGCACATGTAAATTGGACTACGCCAACAGCAAATTCATGTTGTACCAATTGTACAGGAGGAGGATACATTCCTGGATTTTTGTACATGGGATCATACAACGGACACTACTATTACTGTTCATTGGATCCAGCGACATGGACCAATGCAAATGCTTCAAGTCAATCATATGGTGGTTACTTGGCATCGATCAACAGTGCAGGAGAAAACAACTTCTTGGCCAATATTTTAACCATTCAATCTGCATGGATTGGGTTGAATGATATATCTAACCCAGGAACTTTCACATGGTCAAATGGTGATCCATTGAGTTACTCTAACTGGTACCCTCAACAACCAAACAATTATGATGGAAATCAGAATTACGTAGAGATGTTGAGTTCAGGATTGTGGAATGACCAATACAATGACAGCGTTCTTGAATACATAATGGAAATTCCAGGATGTGTGAATGTAACACAGACAGGAGGACCAAATTCAGGATCATACTTTGCCGCAGGTAGTACTACTACCATCAATTACCAAGCTTCAGATGAGTGCGGCAATATTGAATACTGTTCATTCAATGTCATTGTAAATGGGACTGAGTGTAATTCAGGAGGGTACAATTCAGATCCTGTATACATTGCAGGAGTTGGATTTGGTGATCTAAACAACACCTCTGGAAATGATGGTGGATACCAAGACTATACCAACCAATGTGCAAACATTGAAGCGGGTGGATTCTACCCGATTAGCTTGACTCCAGGTTTTGGAGGCTATAGCCAAAAGTGTTACTGGAAAGTTTGGATTGACTTCAACTTGGATGGAGATTATACAGATGATGGTGAATACATCGCTTACGGTGTAGGAACAGGTAATATCTCTGGAACGATTTCTATTCCATGGAACATTTGGAATGGACAAGCGACGATGAGAGTGGTTTGTAAAAGTGGAGGATATCCTACTAGTCCTTGTGAGCAATTTAGCATTGGGGAGACAGAAGACTACTGTATCAATATCCTTGGTGGAGCATTGAAGCCAGATCAAGTTGTAGAAAACAGAAGTCAAGGAAACAACAATGCCATCTCATTGCAAGAGGTAGATGTTGAATATCAGGTGAATGTCTACCCTAACCCAGCGGTTGATTACATCAATATTGAGCATTCAGCTATTGACAAAGTGGATAAAATTGAAATTTACAATGCTACTGGAAAAGTAGTAAGAGCAGGAATTGGTGCTGAGGAGCACAGAATAGATTTAGATGGATTTGAAAACGGAATGTACATCTTGAGTACAAGATATATTGACGGAAACGTCAGTACAACCAGATTCATAGTCCAGCAACGATAAAACCTATCCCTTATTTAATCTTAAGTCGCCTCAACAAAGTTTGGGGCGGCTTATTTTTTTTTATAGATACAAAGAATTAAAAACGAAGAAATGCCTCAATTTGATCAGTAATGGGAGGATCAATTTTATCTGTAACCAATTCTCCGTTTTCAATAAATCCTTCAATACTGGATAAGGGCAATTTTTGAGGGAGTACAATGGCTCCTAAATAATTTAGAAATCCAGTTGTTGCTTCCAAGCCCCTTAGGTTTCCTGCGCGTCCTGCAGATACTCCAGTCAGGCTTACTTTTTTACCTTGAAAATTTTCTTTGTATTTCCTGGCACACAAACTATCCACAAATAATTTGAAAATCCCTGGAATTCCGCCATTGTATTCTGGTACCAAAACCATGATTTTATCTGACCCAAGAATATAGTTTTCTTGAATTTCAATCATTTCTTTGCTCATACCTTCTTCTTGATACATATTAGCATGCATCATATTGAGTGGTAATTCAGTCAGTTTAAGAATTTTAAAGTCGATGCCTTTTTCTTTTAAAATTGCACCATATCTCTCTGCTACCAGGGCTGTTCGACTATTTGGTCTATTCGTACCTGAAATTATTGTTATCATATTACGAGTTTATAAAAGAGTAACACATTTACTTGAGAATCGTTTTATCGGTTATTTTTGTAATAAATTTATTCCATGAAAGTACAATTTTTAGGTCACGGCTCTTTTTTGATAGAAATAAATGGAACCAATATCTTGATTGACCCATTTATAAGTGGCAATCCAAGCAATAAATCTATAAAAATCACGGATTTAGAAGCTGATTACATTCTTATCACCCATGGTCATGGAGACCATGTTGCAGATGTTGAGGCCATTGGAATTAGAACAAAGGCTAAAATTATTAGTAATTTTGAGGTTGTTAACTGGTTTGAGAAGAAAGGTCTTTCGGGACATGCGATGAATCATGGAGGAAAGTATCAGTTTGATTTTGGAACGGTTAAGTATGTTTCGGCCATTCATTCTAGTAGTATGCCTGATGGAACCTATGGAGGAAACCCAGGTGGATTTGTCATCTGGTCAGAATCTAAATGCATTTATATAGCAGGAGATACAGCATTGACCATGGACATGAAGCTTATCCCGATGTTATGTCCTACATTAGATGCGGTCATATTGCCGGTCGGAGACAACTTCACAATGGGATATGAAGAAGCGATGATAGCATCTGATTTTGTTGAATGTAATGAAGTGATAGCTTGTCATTATGACACCATGGATGTTATTAAAGTCGACAAAGACCATATCACCAAAGAATTTACAGCAAAGGGAAAAAATATTACGTTCTTAAACATAGGACAAACTAAAACTATTTAATGGGTAAAATAATAGCAGTAGCGAATCAAAAAGGAGGAGTTGGAAAAACTACGACTGTCATCAACCTGGCAGCCAGTATTGCTATATTAAATAATAAAGTATTGATTGTGGATGCAGATCCTCAAGCCAATGCATCTTCAGGATTAGGATTCAAGGACAACCAAGAGGTGCATAGTTTATACGATTGCATGATGGGAGACGCCGAAGCTACACAAGCAATTCTTAAAACGGAAGTAGAAAATCTAGACATATTACCCTCTTCTATCGACCTGGTAGGAGCAGAAATAGAATTGATAGACAAACCCAAAAGAGAGTTTATCATGAAAAAAGTTTTGGCCAAAGTTCAAGATCAATATGACTATATTTTTATTGATTGTCAACCTTCATTGGGTATCATTACCGTCAATGCGCTCACAGCAGCTGATTCAGTCTTGATCCCAATTCAATGTGAAATATATTCTATTGAAGGATTGAGTAAATTAAAGAACACCATCAACATGGTTGCAGAAGCATTGAATCCAAAGCTCGTGGTCGAGGGAATTGTCTTCTCAATGTTTGATAAAAGATTAAGATTGGCCAATATGGTAATCAACGAACTGAGAGCGTCTCTTTCTGACAATATTTTTGATACCGTCATTCACAGAAACTCAAAAGTCGGAGAAGCACCAAGTGTAGGACAGCCTGTGATCTTGTATGACGTTGCCTGCAAAGGTTCGAAGAATTTTCTGAACCTTGCCAATGAATTTATTATGTACAACAATGCACAAGCTGCGGTTTAATTATGGGAAAAAAGAAAGATAAAATAGGACTCGGTTTAAGAGCTTTGATTTCTAATATTGATGACAAAGAAGTCACAGTAGAAACTAAGAAGAAAGCCGAAAAAGAATTATCGAAAGCAACCGCTGAGATTTCAATTTCTAAAATTGAAGCCAATCCATTTCAACCTAGAACTGAATTTGACAAACAAGAACTTCAAGAATTATCTGAGTCCATTGAAACCCATGGGGTGATCCAACCCATTACGGTACGTGCCATTGGCGGTGACAAGTATCAGATTATTTCCGGTGAACGAAGATGGCGTGCCTCTAAAAAAGCAGGCCTAAAGACCATTCCAGCTTATGTCAGAGTTACCGACGATCAAGGATTGTTGGAAATGGCCATCGTTGAGAATATCCAGCGATCAGACCTAAACTCAATGGAAGTGGCGATCTCTTTCCAAAGATTGATTGATGAATGTAACATCAGTCATGAAGAAATGGCCTCAAGAGTAAATAAAAATAGAAGTACTGTCACCAACTACCTAAGACTACTAAAGTTACCGCCGAGAATACAGAAATCACTCAAAAATGATGAAATATCTATGGGCCACGCAAGAGCATTGATTGGAGTTGAACCAAAAGAGAACCAATTGGATGTTTTCAAGAGGGTCATCAAAAGTGGCTTGTCGGTAAGAGCTACAGAGGAACTCATTAAGTCATTTAAAGCCAGCCCATCAGGCAAAGGCAAAAAAGCAGGAAGACCTTCTGCGATTGACATCGAATTGAAAAAAATTAAATCAAGACTAGAGGATTACTATGAAACCAAAGTCGACATAAAACGCAACGCCAAAGGCAAAGGTAGTTTTATTCTTCACTTTGGAAACGACGGTCAGTTTAACGAATTGTTGGACTTATTGGAAGACTAGAAAGTGTGATTAGCTAAATGCTTTTGATACATGACTTTCTTTGGTCTCCTTGTTGTAAGTATAGAATCCTTCCCCATTCTTTCTTCCTAATTTCCCAGCTGTTACCATCTGTGACAACAATGGACAAGGTGCATATTTAGGATTATTGAAACCATTGTACAATACTTTCATAATCGCATGACATACATCCAGTCCGATAAAGTCTGCCAATTGCAATGGACCCATAGGATGTGCCATTCCTAATTTCATAACCGTATCTATTTCTTCAACACCAGCAACTCCTTCATACAAACTATAAATAGCTTCATTGATCATCGGCATCAAAATTCTGTTGGCCACAAATCCAGGATAGTCATTCACTTCAACAGGCACTTTAGAAAGTCCTTTTGAAATTTCCATGATTTGGTTGGTCACTTCATCTGAAGTATTATACCCTCTTATTACCTCTACCAACTTCATAACCGGCACAGGATTCATAAAGTGCATTCCAATTACTTTATCCGGGCGTGAAGTAACAGCTCCAATTTTTGTAATTGAGATAGAAGAAGTGTTACTGGCAAGTATGCATCCTTCAGGTGCATGTTCATCTATTTGTTGAAAGATCTTCAACTTGATTTCTTCATTTTCTGTAGCAGCCTCTACAACCAATTCAGCATCTTTAACGGCATCCGCCAAAACGGTAGTCGTACGTATATTTTCTATTGTTTTTTCTTTGTCGTCGTTGGAGATTTTTTCTTTGGCAACCATTCTCCACAAGTTCTTATCGATCGTCTCAATGGCTTTCTCCAGTGCATCTTCAGAAATATCGGCAAGGGTTACATCGTATCCATTCATTGCAAAAACATGCGCAATTCCATTACCCATTGTCCCTGCTCCTATTACTGTGATATTTTTCATTAAATTCGTATAAGATTATTAGTTAATATGTCAGTCGTATAGATTATACTAAAACTCCTCAAAAGTAAATTATTCTTGAAGATTCTTGCTTTATTATTCGCTGTTATTTTTGTTTGTGCTCAAGGCAAATGTCAAGCACCTGATGCAGAAATGGACAGTTTGCTGTGGCAAGAAATCTCTGCTTTGGTGTACTTAGATTCCGTGACCATCAGTCCAATCGATATTGATATAGATGTCGACTCTTTTGTAATGATCATGCTCCAAGATGAATCTTTTTATGATGCCTTCATCAATCTGAGGCTTTATGGACACAAAATGAAGCATGACATCCATTTCAAAAACAAAAAAGGAGCAGAAATAGACCACTACATGGGCATTCATAGGCAAGAAATGGATGATTTATGTCGAGTTATGCAGATTGAGTCCAGTGATCACAGCAATGGATATTTCAATAGAAAAGGAGAATACGAATACATAACCTCAAAGATCATTGATAGGGTCTTCTATACGCATGGAATGCCCTGTGCAGATACCAATAGAGTCAAAGTCGTGCCCGATAGTAAGTTTGAACAGAATATAGATAATCTTAAAACCGTCATTTTTAAACCAGGTAGAGATGTTGAAGTACCTCTAATTGGGGACAAAATGTCAATTTTTTCAAAAAAGATGAGAAAATACTATGACTATACTGTCGATCATATTCCATATAATGATAACTTTAGCTATATCTTTGAAGTGGAGATAAAACCTGAGTACAAAAACAACAACAACAAAACTGTAATCAGGAAAATGACCACATACTTTGATGAAGAAAATTTCAAAGTACAGGCAAGAGAATATTATTTACGCTATAAAACGGGAATTTATTCTTTTGATATCAAGATCGATGTTTCCTTAACCAAATGGAATAATATTTACCTTCCTAATGAAGTCGTTTACGATGGATATTGGAAGATTATTGGCCGAAAGGCCGAGAGATGTAATTTTAATTTCATTTTAAGTGAATACAATTAAATAAGTTGATAGCAATAATTGATAGTGGTTCTTCGGTAAGTAAATGGGCAATCTGTGATTCCTCCTATAAGTTGGTTAATAGCTTCAACTTAAAAGGAATCAATCCAACTTCTAATCCTCAAAGCATAAAATACTTTGAAGGCATTCCTGGCGAATTCAAGCAAACAATTGAAGAGTTATATTTTTACGGCTCTGGTGTCAGTACTCCTGAATCCATAAAGACAATTAAAGAATCCCTTAACCAACATTTGCCTAAGCTAAAAACATTAGAAGTTCAAAATGATCTTCTTGCTGCATGTAGAGCTGTCTCTCACAACACAGAGTCATATGTTGTCATCTTAGGGACCGGCACCAATGCATGTTATTTTGATGGCACCAATATTGGCAAAAAACTACCAAGTCTAGGTTATCTTTTTGACGATTATGGCTCAGGATATCACATTGGAAGAGAAGTCATTAAACGATATTTTTACAACAACATAAGTCCCGCTGATAAAGAACTTTTTGAAAGCTTGTATAGCAACAATAGAGATCAGATCATCAATCCACTTTATCAAAGCACAAAGCCAAATTCTATCATTGCAGGTTACACCAAAATGCTCTCACAATCTAGCCCTGAATTTAGAGCGGAAGTTTGTAAGCATACGTTTGATAGATTCTTCAAAAATAAAATCAAACCGATTGCGGACAATAAAGAGTTAGAAATTAACTTTATTGGATCCATCGCTTATCACTTTAAACATGAATTAGAAAAGTCATGTGTTAGCAATGGATTCAAGCTAGGAAATGTTATAAAAACTCCATTAGATCAAATCGTAAAATATCATCAAAATAGATGAGTAAAATAAACAAAATAGCCGTCTTAACTTCAGGAGGAGATGCTCCTGGAATGAATGCAGCAATTCGTGCAGTTGTAAGAACAGCCACTTACCACGACCTTCATGTTTTCGGGATTTCCCAAGGATATCATGGTATGATCTCAGGTCAGATAAATAGACTGGAAAGAAAAGATGTAGGTAACATCATTCAGAGAGGTGGAACGATTCTGAAAACAGCTCGTTCTATGGAATTCATGACAAAAGAAGGAAGACAACAAGCTTATGATTCTCTTCAGGATTTTGGCATTCAAGGACTGGTTGCGATCGGTGGAAATGGAACGTATACTGGAGCAAATATATTCACTGAAGAATTTGACTTTCCGATCATTGGTGTACCTGGTACCATTGATAATGATATTTATGGAACTGATTTTTCTATAGGCTTTGACACTGCTGTAAATACGGCCATTGAGGCTGTAGACAAGATCAGAGATACCGCGGATTCACACAGTCGCTTGTTCTTTATAGAAGTTATGGGAAGACATTCTGGCTTTATTGCACTTTACACGGGAATAGGATCAGGTGCAGGAAACATTTTCTTGCCCGAGACAGATGGCAACATTGAAGAATTGATCTCAGTATTGAAGAAAGAAGGCAGAAGAAAAAAGCTATTCAATTTGGTGATTGTGGCTGAAGGCAACACCAATGGAGGTGCAGTAGAAATTGCCAACATTGTCAAAAAAGAATTACCGAATTTTGACACCAAAGTTACGGTCATAGGGCACTTACAAAGAGGTGGCTCCCCTACTGCCAATGACAGAATGCTAGCAAGTACATTGGGCTATGCTGCGGTTGATTCATTGCTAAGGGGCGAACGAGGAAAGGCCGTTGGTGTTCAAAATGGGAAAATTGTATTGACGGACTTTGCAGAAGCAATCAGCAAAGAAAATGAACTCAACAAAGACCATATGAATATGGCAAGAATATTGGCGATGTAATTCGTTCGTTCTTTTCAGACCTAAGGCCTAAACAAGGATTTATTTTCCTTAGTGAAACTGCATTCTTTTTCCTGCAGAAAAAGGCAATACTTCTCCATTTTTAAAAACGATTTGCCCGTTCACATAGGTGGATTGGACTTTTCCTTTCATGGTCTTTCCTTCCAAAGGTGACCAGCCACATTTGTAATAAATGTTGTCCTTATTGATGGTCCATTCATGATCCGCATCGACGATTGCCAGATCCGCATAATATCCTTCGCGGATGTATCCTCGCTCTCTTACTCTAAAGCAATCAGCCGGAGCATGACACATCTTAGCAACAATCTGTTCCATCGTCACTTCCCCTTTGTGGTAAAAGTCCAACATGATATTCAAGGAGTGCTGCACCAATGGCAATCCAGAAGGCGCATTTAAATACGATTTGCTCTTCTCTTCTATCGTATGTGGTGCGTGATCGGTTGCGATGATATCGATGGTTCCGTCAAAGACTGCCTTGAATATCGCTGATCGATCAGTTTCTGATTTAATGGCAGGATTGCATTTCACTTTGCTACCATGTGTCGGATAATATGTATCGTTAAAATACATGTGATGGACACAAGCCTCTGAAGTAATTCTCTTTTCTTTAAGCGGCACCTCATTGGTAAACAAACCCAATTCTTTGGCTGTTGAGATGTGCAAAATATGAAGTCGAGTATTGTATTTTTTTGCAAGATCAACGGCCATACTTGATGACAGGTAACAGGCTTCTGTATTTCTAATGATCGGATGTTGTTCAAAAGGAATATTCTCTCCGAACTCTACTTGAGCTTTGGCAAGATTTGCTCTCACGGTCTTCTCATCTTCACAATGGGTTGCAATCAGCATAGGGACTTTGCTGAAAATATTATCGAGGGTTTGCTGGTTGTCTACCAACATGTTTCCAGTACTAGAGCCCATGAAAATTTTCACCCCACAGACTTCATGTTTGTCTGTCTTTAAAACTTCTTCGACATTGTCATTTGTGGCCCCCATGAAGAAAGAGTAATTGGCAGGCGATACATCGGATGCTATATCGTACTTATCCTGTAATTTCTCCTGCGTAGTAGATTGAGGTTTGGTGTTGGGCATTTCCATAAATGAGGTTACCCCTCCAGCCACTGCGGCTCTCGATTCCGAAGCAATATTGGCCTTATGTGTTAAACCAGGCTCTCTAAAATGAACTTGATCATCTATAATACCAGGAATTACAAAATTCCCTTTTACATCAATTTCTTGTCTAGCATCACTATCAATGATTGCATCTAATCTCTCTATTCTACCATCTTTTATCAAAAGATCTCCCTCAGTAATGGTTGATTCATTGACAATTCTAGCGTTCTTTAAAATAGTACTCGCCATTTCTACTTTTTCTTGTTTGAGATCGAAGGTAATTAAAACAAAGGGCAAAAAAAAAGCTTCACTTTTCAGTGAAGCTTTTTTCATTAATTTTTTACTGTAGATATTATCACAGACGCTACTTTGTATGGATCAGCATTACTTGCAGGCCTTCTGTCTTCTAACCATCCTTTCCAACCACTCTCTACGGTAGCAATTGGAATTCTTATGGATGCACCTCTATCTGAGATACCGTATGAAA
Source organism: uncultured Saprospiraceae bacterium (assembly GCA_937950315.1). GTDB lineage: Bacteria > Bacteroidota > Bacteroidia > Chitinophagales > Saprospiraceae > JAHDBF01. The sequence continues at coordinate 38,315 of CALFDU010000074.1, forward strand.
ACTTATTGATTGATTGTGTTTCGTGAAGACCAGTAAGTCTTTGCTCATTGTCAGCACCATATGCTTTGATGGCAGCTTTGATTCTTTCTTTTGGTCTGAATTTCTCACATATTTCTTCGTATACTTTTTTCTTACCTGCTTTTCTAAGATCTGAATTGGAGAAATTGGCGTGCATTCCTGAACCATTCCAATCTCCTTTTACTGGCTTACAATGCCAATTGATCTGAAGACCGTATTTTTCTGCTGTTCTTTCAAGCAAGTATCTAGAAACCCAAACTTCATCACCAGCTTTCTTAGCTCCTTTTGCGAATACTTGGTATTCCCACTGACCACACATTACCTCTGCGTTGATTCCTTCTACATTGATGCCTGCATCGATCAATTGGTCTAAATGCTCTTCAACCAATTCTCTTCCTACTGCATTTCCTGTTCCTACTGAGCAATAATAAGGACCTTGCGGTGCAGGATATCCATTTTCTGGAAAACCAATCGGCTTGTCTGTTTCTGGATCCCATATTGTATATTCTTGTTCAAAACCGAACCAGAAATCGCTATCATCATCATTGATGGTTGCTCTTCCGTTGGTTTCATGTGGTGTACCGTCTGCATTTAAAACCTCACACATAACAAGCTTGGCATGTCTTCTGTCTGGATCGTCGTACATCGCAACTGGCTTCAATAATAAATCAGAAGAGCCTCCTTGTGCTTGATTTGTTGAAGATCCATCAAATGACCAAATTGGTAATTCTTTGATTTTACCTTTAAACTTAGAATCGTCGATTATTTTGGTCTTACTTCTTAGTGTCTGAGTGTGAGGATTTCCATCCAACCAAATGTATTCAAGTTTTAATTTTCCCATAGTTGTTTAGCTTGTTTTCTGGTATGTTTTACAATCAATATGACAAAGGTATTGTGCAATAATCAAATTACAACTCAAAATAATTTGTAAATTGTACCATCCAAACACTATTATTTTTACATAATGCATTGTATATCAATAAATTAACTAAATAAATTCTGTAATGGCCACAGGGCAAAACGAGCAATTATTTAAATTAATTAAAAGCTTGCAAAAGGCAGAAAAGCGACACTTCAAGCTTTTCATAACCAAACTGGATAGCGAGAAAAACCCATTAATCATTAAGCTTTTTGATTTTCTGGACTCTTCCAAGCAATTGGATGAAAAAAAGCTAGCCAACAAGTTCAAAGATCTCAAACCTACAGATTTTCTAAACCTCAAGAGAAATCTATATGGACAGATACTGAAGAGCCTTAGATTGCTGCACAGTAGACACAACATCGACATTAGAATCAGAGAGCAGATTGATTATGCAAAGATTCTATATGGTAAAGGTTTGTACTTACAAGCACTTAAAATCTTGGATAAGGTTGTGCCGCTTGCTGTACAGAGCAAACAAGAAATCATACTGCTTGAGATATTAGAATTTGAGAAGTTGATCGAATCGCGTCATATCACAAGAAGTAGAAATGTCAAAAACAAGGTCGAGAACTTGATCAGCTTATCCAATAAATACCACACCACTATTGCACGTACTTCAGGCATTTCTAATCTAAGTTTGATGACCCAAGGGCTGTACATTAAAATGGGTATTGTGAAAAACGACAAAGAGCAGTTTTTGGTAGAATCCTATTTCAAAAGCAATCTACCTTCTGTTCTCAATAAAAACCCAGGCTTTTACGAGGAAGTACTCTTACACCAAAGCTATGTCTGGTACTACTATATGCTATTGAATCATGAAGAAAGTTTGAGTCATGCGATTCAATGGGTAGATGCCTTTGACAAGAATCCAGAAATGCAGCATATTGATCCTGATCTTTATATGAGAGGCATGCACTATGTTCTTGCCAACAATTTTTATTTAAAAAACAAAGACGATTTCAAGGGCTGGCTAATAAGATTTCAAAAATTTGCGGAAGCGAACAAATCACAGTTTAATGAAACATCAAAATTATTGAGGTTCACTTATGGAAGTAATGCAAAAATAAATGAACTGCTACTACTATCGCGTTATGACAAAACCTATGAATTAGAGAAAGAGATTTTTGCAGAAATGAAAGACTTTGAGTTGCAAATAGACTCTCATAGAGTAAAAATGCTCCATTACAAATTTGCCTGGCTTAAGATCGCCTTGGGTGATTTCCAAGCTGCCATTGACCACCTTTATTATATTCTTCAGACCAAAAAAGGACATTTAAGGCAAGATCTGGTCTGTTATGCAAAATTGCTCAACTTGATTGCCAACTTCCATCTTAAGAACTATGCATTGGTAAACAACCTTGCTTCATCCGTCAGACGGGCATTTGACCTTGAAAACGAGATGAATCCTACGATATCTTTGATCCTGACGAT
>CALFDU010000075.1 GCA_937950315.1 uncultured Saprospiraceae bacterium
CAAAAATACATTGGAGTACAATTAAGAGCGTCGAAAGAAAACTAAACAATAGACCAGTGAGAAAATTCAATTATCTTTCGGCTAAAGAGAAAAAAATATTACTAACGAATGTTGCACTTGTTAGTTGAACCTAGATTTTAATTACTTCTAGAATCACAAAATATATGTGTAATGGTGAATCAGGGATGGTATTTCCAGCGATGATCTGAGTGGCTCTTGCGTCAAGCAAAGGTAAAAGGATTAGACTTTGTATAATAAGAATACCAGTTATCGTTCCGATGTAAAACCTTGAGCTTGTTGTAAGTGTGCCAAATCGAAAATAGGTAAATCCAAGAAGAAGACTGAGGAATACAAGTTGCACTTTATTGGAGAATCCAAAAACCAGTTGACCAATGCCTAGACCTAATGGAATGGTGATGCCTGGAGCTTGAAACTTTAAAGGTGCTTCAATGAAAGATATTCCCAACACCAAACCAGTCCAAATGCCAAGAAGTAAAAGAATGAGGTTTTTCATTTGGTTATAGTCGCTAAATCCGTTTTGGATTTTATTGAAGAAATAATGCTATCGTTTAAAACTACTTTCGTTTAGGTCCGCTGTTAATTGTAAGAGGTTGTTGTCTTTGCACATTTCTAATAGCTGAGATCTTACTTTTTCATATTGATTATGCAGAGGGCAAGGGTTAGCTGCATCACAATTGGCCAAACCCAATCCGCATTTATTGAAAATGCCATCTCCATCAATTGCTTTTACAATTTCTATTAGGCTGATTTCATTTAATTCGCGTTTGAAATAAAAACCTCCTGAAGGTCCTTTCTGTGAATTGAGAATATTTCTCTTCACAAGGTTTTGGAGAATTTTAGCAGTAAATGATTCAGGTGTTCCTGCTTTTTCGCATATTTTCTTGATCCCAATCTTTTGGCCATTTGCTTTGGCTTCACCTATTATGGTGAGAGCTCTTATGCCGTATTCGCAGGATTTTGAAAACATAGTTTAAATTTGAAATCAAATATAGGATAAAAAGGTCTTTAATTCTAATATTGAATTTATGACTCAATTTGCACTTCTTAAAAGGAAAACAGAAATGGAATTGATTTCACACAGTTTGCGTTTTTTATAAGTGAGGCTTTAAGAGTTAATACTGGCTTAACATTGATATTATTATTTTTGTCGTGAGTAACAATCATTATGTTAGTTGCCCTCAATTTAGCCATTCAAACAATGCAAAATTTGTCTGATTTTGTTGCAATTTTAGTCTTTTTGTTAGTAGTAACTAGCTTTAAGTGGTCAAGAGTCAAAGCCATGGTTTGGCAAGTGAATTAATATCATGACCAAAGACTATACAATTAATATAAAACTAGGTTTTAGATTCCATACCTTGCGCAGCAATGCGAGGAACTGGAGGAGAAGTGTTTACTTCTCTTTAAAGGAATGTGGGCCAAGTGCTGTGATTCATAGATTTCTGCTGTTTTTAAACTATAAATCAGACATGGCACTCGTTAACAGAGAGAATGAGAATAATCTGCAAAACATAGATTATTCAAATAGAATAAATAATATAAGAGCTGCATATTTACCTAGTAGAGGAACCTATGAGGCTGCCAAATTATTAGATGATGATTTTAGTGTATGGATAGAGCCTAATTTCCATATCTAAAAATAAAACCAACAATAAAGTACCAATGAAATTAATTCTCAAAAATGTCAGTCTAGTTGTAGTGTTACTACTTGTTAGTTCAGTCGCAGCATTTGCAGGAGCAGAGACAGAAGATATCAGTTTTGGATTTTGGGATGCAGTCCAGATTATCGGTGCGTTGTCGTTTTTCGTATACGGAATGAAACTGATGAGTGATGGTATCCAAAGAGCGGCGGGATCTCAAATGAGAAATATCCTCCGGTCGTTGACAAAAAATAAATATTTAGGAGTTGTAACTGGATTTTTAATTACTGCGTTGGTGCAATCTTCATCTGCAACGACAGTAATGACAGTTTCATTTGTAAATGCGGGTTTGCTTTCTTTGGTAGAATCTGCAGGTGTAATGATGGGAGCGAATGTCGGTACTACCATTACTGGTTGGGTTGTATCACTCTTGGGATTTAAATTGAACCTGTCGACCTATTCTATTCCTATTTTTGCAGTTGGAGTGCCGTTGTTGTTTAGTGGAAGAGGGAAGTTGAAGCACTGGGGTGAATTTTTGATTGGATTTGGTATTTTGTTTTTGGGATTGAGTTATCTGAAATCTTCAGTTCCAGATTTAAAGAACAATACAGAGGTATTAGGCTTTTTGTCTAAGTTCACCGAATGGGGTTTCTTTTCTAGAGTTTTCTTCGTTTTTGTTGGAACACTGGTGACGATCATTGTACAGTCCTCTAGTGCTGCTATGACGATTACGCTGACACTTTGTTCTCAAGGGATTTTACCTTTTGATGTTGCAGCAGCGATGATTTTGGGTGAGAATATAGGAACGACAATTACAGCAGAGCTAGCTTCAGTGGTGGGAAATACCAATGCCAAACGTTCTGCAAGAATTCACTCGATGTTTAATATAATTGGTGTAACCTGGATGGTAATTTTACTTCCAGTGATTCTGCCGGTTTTATCTGGTGTAGCACAATCATGGTTTGGAATAGCTGATCCATTTACGAATGCAGAAGATATGCCGATTGCATTGTCTGCCTTCCATACTTTCTTCAATATAACCAATGTGGTTTTATTGATTGCCTTTGTTCCTTGGATGGTTAAGATGGCGATTAAGACAGTCCCACAGAAAGCGGGCGAAGAGACCATAGAGACATTGAAATTTATCAACACAACCAATCGTACACCTGAATTGGCTACGGTAGAACTTCAACAAGAAGTTGCGAGGTATGGAGAGATTACAACAAGAATGCTTGGGTTTACCAATTCATTGATAAATTCTATAGATGAGAAAGAGAATTGGAAGTTGATTTCTAAGTTGCGGAAATACGAGGATATCACCGATAAATTTGAAAATGAAATTACCGAATACATCACCAATCTTTCTGATCAACAAATGACACACAAGACAAGTGTCCGTCTAAGGAGTTTCTTTAATATTTGTAATGATATGGAGAGAATCGGAGATATCTTTTTCCAAATATCAAAAACGGTCGAGGATAAAATGAATCGAAAGATTTACTTCACTCCAGAACAAAGAAATTTATTAAATGAATTGATGGAAATTGTTTCAAGAGCATTCCAAGAAATGAATAGAAACCTCAATTTAAAATCTTATGATGAGGCGCAATTGGGAGCATGTTATGATCTTGAGGAGGAGATCAATGTCCAGAGGAATTTAATGAGAAAGTACAATCAAGAGAATTTGGGAAAGAATGATTATAATACAAATTCAGCAATGGCCTTCACCAATTTGTTTTCAAATCTAGAGAGAATTGGAGACCACTTGGTAAATGTAAGTGAGTCTGTGGCAGGAGAGATATAGAAAAATAATCAACAACAAAATATAAAGGAGGATTTACATCGTGTAGATCCTCCTTTTTGTTTGCCTTCTAAATTAAATCGAATACAAATTCTAAAATTAATTTTTCTTACCATTGATAAAACTTGGATTCCACCCCAAGACGGCAAGAAGTATGCCCATGAAAGCGGAACCACCAAGATCATAGGTTCCTTGCGTTATATGAATGAAAGTAAATATGAACATAAACACAGCAAAGAAACCAACAATGTATTTCTTACATTGAGGCATCCAGATTAAGAATCCTGCGGCAACCTGCGCAACACCCAGTGTTTTCCAAATCACAGGATTGATGTAATTCTCCAATGAGCATGGAGGCTCTAAAAATCCGAGAAATTTATCTACGCCGATCATGAAAAACATGAAGCTACATATGGCAGTAATAATTTTTGCAATGGTCATAGCCAGATTATTGATGAGTTAATGTGTTCTAAGATAATATTTTAAAATTGTAGTCTATAGTTTTAAAATCTTCTAAAATGATGATTTTATAAAAATAGATAACTTAGTAGAAAATTAAACCTATGAAATATTGTCTGTTTTTTCTCTGCTTTGCATTGCTGTCCTGCACTGGTCCTGATTCAACCAATAAAACATCAATGTCGAAAATTGAGAATAAGCAGAAAATTGAAACGGACAAAGAGGCTGCCAAGTTATTGATTCAAGGAGCTTTCGATGATTTGTGGGGAGGAGTGGATTCAACAAAAATATTAAAGTATCATACTGAAGATTTTATTATTCTTGAAAATGGGGAAGTCTGGGATAATGAAAGAATCAAGCAATTTATGCGCGAGCAATTGGGTAATCCTGATAGGCCTAAGCGAATCAATATCATGGACTATATCTCGGTTGAACATTATGGTGAATCGATTCAATTGGCATATCAAAATACTGGTGAATTTTACAATCAGGACAGTTTGGCATTTATAGGGAAGTGGTTGGAAAGTGCGGTGGCTGTAGAAACGAAAGATGGTTGGAGGTTGAAGTTGATGCATTCTACATGGAATGGAAAGTAGCCAGGCTTGTTTAATTGAACAAACCAGAACTTAGATATCGATCGCCTCGGTCGCATACTATACATACAATGACTCCTGAATCAATCTCTTGGCTAAGAGCAATGGCTACAGAGCTTGAGCCTCCGCTACTCATCCCAGCCATGATTCCTTCTTCTTTGGCCAATCTTCTGGTGGTTGCCTTTGCTGTATCTGCATTAACTAGACGGATCTCATCGATTCTGGAGAAGTCACAGATGGCAGGAACCATTGCATCGCTCCATTTTCTGATGCCTGGAATTCTTGATCCTTCCTCTGGTTGTACACCAATGATTTTGATGTCTGGATTTTGTTCTTTTAAGTATTGTGAGGTGCCCATGATGGTGCCAGTAGTACCCATAGAACTCACAAAGTGCGTGATCTTTTGATTGGTGTCTTTCCAGATTTCAGGGCCTGTGCTTTTGTAGTGTGCTTGTGGGTTGTCTACATTGCTGAATTGGTCAAGCAGAACATATTTGCTTTCCATAGCCATCTCAGCGGCTAATTTTCTAGAATATTCGATTCCTTTGGTGCCATCGGTTAATATAAGATTGGCTCCATAAGATCGCATGGAGGCTTTGCGTTCTTCGGTAGCACTTTCGGGCATGAGAAGGGTGATTGGTATTTTTTTTAAAGCGGCGATCATGGCCAATGCTATTCCTGTATTTCCACTTGTTGCTTCGATGATGTGTTTGCCTCCATCGAGTTCACCTCGTTCAATAGCATTGGTGATCATGTTTAATGCCGCTCTGTCTTTTACACTTCCTCCCGGATTCTGACCTTCAAGTTTGGCAAAGATTTTTACTTTGGGATTTTTATTTAAAACTTTCAATTCTACCAATGGGGTATTTCCTACAAGTTCTATCATGCTTCCAATTTGTGTTTTTTGATTTGGTTGTTTTCGCTCACATAGTAAATAGTAGAGTAAGGTTCTACACTTCTAGTGATCCATACATTACCACCTATGATGCTGTTATTTCCTATGGTGGTTTTTCCGCCAAGAACGGTCGCATTGGCGTAAATAACCACGTGTGGTTCTATGGTTGGGTGTCTTTTGCTATTGGCGTCTTCCTTGTTAACAGAAAGTGCTCCTAGTGTTACGCCTTGGTATATTTTTACGTTGTGTCCGATGACTGTAGTTTCACCTATTACAACGCCTGTTCCGTGGTCTATGCAAAAAGAATGATCGATATTTGCTCCAGGATGAATATCAATGCCTGTCCTATGGTGTGCGTGTTCTGTGATGATCCTTGGGATAACTTTGACTCCAATTTTATTTAAGGCATGAGCGACTCTGTAGGCAGAGATGGCATAAAAGCCAGGATAACTTCTTATGATTTCTTCCTTGCTTTTTGCTGCGGGGTCTCCCGAGTAAATTGCCTCAACATCCATTGAAATTGCCCTCTCTATGGGTTCGAGATTGTTGATGAAATCTTCAGCCACTTCTAATGCATCCTGGGTGCTTAAATTGGGATGTTGAAATAGGAAATCTTGTAGTGTACCTTGGATGGATTGAATTCTATCTTTGATCAATTTCGGTTTGTCCAATCTTCCATCTGAGAAATTGGGAAATAGCAATGACATGATGTCTTGAAAGAAGTTTTTGATTGCCTTGTTGGACGGGCAATTTCTGCAATGATTGTGTTTTTTTAGCAAATGTTCTTTGAACTCTTCAGTCATAAGTATTTGTTTTATCCTTTCTTAATAGATTAATTTATAAGAAACGCAAGACAAAGATAGGTTATAATGTGGTGGGGTGATTTTTTATATATACTGTTTAACAATAACAGACAAAAGAATATAAGGTTTCTTCTAATTTTCAAAAATAACCCTTTTGAGAATCTAAGTTTTTATGATTTTAAAGTGTTGCTTATAATTGTTGTTTATGGTGTTAATTTCTATGAAGTACATTCCAGATAATAAGCCACTCAAGTCAAGGGGATTTGATTCATTATCTATGGTTTGATTAAGTAGAGTTTTCCCAGTAGCATCGCGAACGGAAATGTTGACTTTTTGATTTAAATTCCTAAAGTAAATGTTATCAGTAGTTGGATTGGGATAGAACTCAAATGTGATGGTTTCTGTGTCTTGGTCAGTTGTTGAACTTATTGTGTTACAGAATACTTTGCTGTCACCATTTTGAATGTTGAAAGCAAGTAATTCATTCCAGAAGAATTCACTCAATGTAGCGTAATTGTTTCTCACGATGGGTTCGATGAAATTAGAAACTTGGTAGGATACAGGAGTGATTTCTTCATAGATGGCCATGTAGGTGATCATGGCTGCCATGAAATAAATCGTCGGTCTTCCGTGAGGTGCGTTGTCCTCATATAGATCTGTGATATTGATCTGATCATATGGACTAGTCTGCAGCGCCTTGCTGATGAGTCTGCCAACAGGAATCATTTTGACACAACGGTCTTGTTGGTTGGCAGTTATGCCTTCAAAGTATCCATCGAACCAGTCTGAAAAATCGTTTTGTAAATATTCATTGTATGCGATCCATTCTGAATTAGATGGAGGGAAGTCTGCATTGAGAAAAGGAGCCATGTCTGGCCAGTTTTCGTATACGTAATAATTGATAAATGGAGTCTGTTCATGGCACCAATCGATCATGGTGTTTGTTGCATCGATTGGTGAGAAGCTTTTACCATAGAAGTTTTCAGAAGGTCCTTGCCATTGGATGAAGTTGGCTGGAGTGATTAATACGTCTGAAAAGTTAGCTTGCGCAAATGTTTCATAGTCTGATTCCCAAGCTGATGGTGCAAAGTCAAAGCCCCATTGTGCAATGGGAGGCAGATTGATGTGCGTGGTTAAAAATCCGTATTGACCACTTATGTTGTATTGCTTTCCAGCTTCTTGGGCTAGGAAGTGAATCCAATGAGGAACAGAAGTTTCTTGAGAAGGTGTTGGGTTTACTTGATTTTCGTGGTGGATCAAGCTGTGACCAAAAACAAACATGCTTGAGGCATCATCTGGAGATTGGGCGAAAGCGTAAGAAATACCTACAAAAAGTAGTAAAGTACCTAGAAGTGAAGATTTTGGTTTCATGTCAGAGTATTGGATTACAATATAGGGACTCTTTAAAGTATTGTTTACCTGTGATTTGTAATTAATTGAGAAGAATCGGTAAAATTTTTGTGTGGAATTGTCGAACCCAGAAAGTCAGATGAAGCAGGGTGGAAACATTTGCGGAAGCGTGGAAGAGAAAAAAATCGAGAGTAAAGCATGAATTTACTATCTTACCTTCAAACAAATAGAGGATGAAATATATAGCGATAATTTTGATGTTTTTGAGTGTGCCATTTTTAATGAATGGGCAGGAAAAGATTGAGGTGAAAGGCGAAGCGAATGAATATTTGGCGCCATTAAAGTATCGAAACATTGGGCCATTCAGAGGAGGTCGATCGGTATCTGCTTCTGGGGTAATCGGTGATCCGTTGACCTATTATATGGGTACAACAGGTGGAGGTGTGTGGAAAACCACGGATGCTGGTCAGCGATGGAAAAATATATCAGATGGTTACTTTACGACGGGATCTGTAGGAGCAGTTGCTGTATCAGAAAGTCATCCGAACGTGGTGTATGTGGGTATGGGCGAACATGCCCCGAGAGGTGTGATGACGTCACATGGTGATGGTGTGTACAAGTCGACCAATGCAGGAAAGACATGGACTAAGTTGGGATTGGAAAAGTCGCAGCATATTTCTAGAATTGTGATTCATCCGCGTGATCCGGATGTGGTATATGTCGCAGCGCAAGGAGCATTGCACAAAGGAAATAAGGAGAGAGGCATTTATAAATCTACCGATGGTGGACAGACGTGGAAGCAAACATTGTTTGTGAATGATCTGACAGGTTGCTCAGAGTTGGATATGGATCGTAGTAATCCTGATGTGATGTATGCAGCGATGTGGGAGCATCAACGCGTGCCTTGGAAAGTAATCAGTGGTGGTGAAGGAAGTGGATTGTACAAGTCGACGGATGCAGGTGAGAATTGGTTTAAGATTCATGATGGATTGCCAGAGGAAAAAGGTAAGATGGCGATCTCTGTGTGCCAGTCTAATCCAGATAAATTGTATGCGTTGATTGAGAGTGATTCAAATCAGGAGAAAGGCGGATTGTTTGTTTCAAACAATGCAGGAAAAAATTGGCGACGAGTAAGTGATGATCACCGATTGATTCAACGTGCTTGGTATTATATAGAAGTGTTTGCCGATCCGACGAATGAGAATACGGTTTACGTATTGAGTGCACCTGCCTTGCGATCAAAAGATGGTGGGAAGACATGGGAGCGGATCAGAGGAACCCATGGAGATTTCCATGACTTATGGATCAATCCAAACAATCCTAACAACTTATGTATTGCCAATGATGGAGGCGCCGCGATCAGTTTCAATCAAGGATCAACTTGGTCAACACAGAACAATATGCCGACCTCACAATTTTATCGTGTAGCGGTTGACAATCAGTTTCCCTATAGA
>CALFDU010000076.1 GCA_937950315.1 uncultured Saprospiraceae bacterium
TGATGAAACTGCTGAAATATTAAAAGCCGAAGAATTTAAAGCAGATTAGCTCCAATCCAGATATGCTGGTCTAATTTTTATTTTAAAAAACATCTCCCGACCAATACTCATAAAAAAGAAAAAACCTAAAAAACTGAGAATCAGTTAATTAGGTTTAATTTAAGTTGACCCACTAGGACTCGAACCTAGAATGACGGTACCAAAAACCGTAGTGTTACCATTACACTATGGGTCAATCAGGAGTGCAAATTTATAATAAAAAAGTTTCTTGTGAAACTGTATTAGGAATCTTTTCTCAATTGATAAATAGCTGGCAGATGTCTGGCCTTATAATCCCAGTCCAATCCATAGCCAATTACAAATTCATCTTCAATCTCGCGACCGCAGTATTTAATATGTAAGTCCTTGTGCTGTAATGCATTAGGCTTGCTTAGTAGGCTACAGATTTCAATACTCCTTGGTTTCTTGACGGACAAATGTTGAGAATATTGGTGGAGGGTAATTCCTGTGTCAACAATATCCTCGATGATTAAAATATCTTGATTTTCGAGGTCGAGATCGATGTCGAGCAGGTATTTTATGGTTCCAGAAGACTCCATGCCCTCATAAGAAGACAATTTTACAAATCGAAATTGATGATCAAAGTCGAAATTTCTGATAAGATCTGCGGCAAAAATGAAGGCCCCATCTAGTACTGCGATAATGATCGGCTGTTTGCCTTGATAATCTTGGTTGATTTTTTGGCTAAGCTCATGGACTATCTGCTCGATCTGTTCTTTGGAAATGATCTCTTCAAAGACCTTTCCATTCAATGTTGTTTCTTTCATTTATAGATTATAGACCTATTTGGTCGATTAAATAAACCAGCGATGTCATGGCAGCTGCTCCCAATTCCAATTCTCTTTTGTTTACCATTCCTATGTGGTCATTTTTGGTATGATGAAGGTCAAAATATCTCTGTGGATCAGGTCTTAAGCCGATCAATAATCCTCCTTGTGATTTTAGGGGTCCGATGTCTGCACCGCCGCCACCAGACTTGAGGTGTAAATCGTAAGGATCTAGAAATTTTTCGAAAGACTGAAAGTTGGCCAAGTAGGGCTTAAATACTTCCGCGTCTGCCGAACAACCAAATCCTCTTGGTGTAAATCCTCCGAGATCTGATTCAATGGCGGCGAGGTGAAACTCGCCATTAGCGTTGGATTCATTTGCGTAAGCGTTACCACCTGCAAGGCCATTTTCTTCATTCATAAACATCACACAACGAAGGGTGCGCTTAGGTTTATAGCCAAGGGCCAAAAGATTTTCAAAAACTTGGATGGAATGCATGCATCCGGCTCCATCATCGTGTGCACCACCTGCTAGATCCCAACTGTCCAAGTGTCCACCTACCAATATGATTTCATCAGGAAATTCTGTTCCTCTTATTTCTGCAATCACATTGTGTGAAAGCTTGTCCTCTTCCATTCCACAGTCTGCTGTGATGGTTGCTGTTGGATATTTGCCTTGAGCGATAAAAGAAGAAAGTAATTCCGCATCATTGGTACTAATCGCAATGCCTGGAATTTTTCTGCCATCCTCGTCGTACACGGTTACTCCAGTGTGTGGGACATCATCCAATAAGGTAGTCATAGATCTGACTAAAACTGCCTTGGCTCCAAATCTAGCTGCCATGGCAGGTCCTCTCGAACGTTGATCAACGGCACCTCCGTAAGCTCTTCCAGTATGAATCTGGGTAGGGTCCAATGGACGGTTGAAAAAGACGATCTTGTCTTTTATTGCTTCTTCACCTAAAAGTTCTAGGGTGTCCAATCCAAATACTTCAATTACTTCTCCTTGCCATTCTACACCGCCTGTTCCGACGCTATTGCCCAGAGAAGTTGCCTTTAAGGGAATGGATTTGCCACCATCAATACTGATTGAAACAGTAGCTTCAGATCTTCTGACCCAGTGCGGTACCATCACTTCTTGCTTCCATACGGAGTCAACTCCAAGGGCTTTTAACTCATTATAGGTCCAGTCAACGGCCGTCTCTGCATTGGCCGAACCAGTCAATCTACCTCCAATATTTTCTGATAAATGATACAATCTATCATAAATCTGAGCTTTTGTAAGTGTGTGGTCGTAAATCTTCTTTATGTAGAAGGCATGGGCGTCGTCTTGGGTGTAGGCGCTTTGTAAAAAGGCGAGAAAAAGGACTAAAATTGAAAAAGACCTAATAAAAGGAGTATAAACCATCATAATTGTTTTAAAAAATAAGGTTTTATGACTAAATTTGACTTATTGTTAAATATACAATAAGTGTGTATTTAATATCATTTGGTTAAGTAGGAGGTAATGTATTGTTGTTTGCATTACCTCTTTTTTATGAAAAAGCTTTTCTATACCGATCAAATTGACATTGTAAGTGTAACTTTACACCAATTGAGCGTCTAAATTAACGAACCCCATTTAAATTAAGGATAACATTGATTAACTTATTGTATCCAATGCTAACCCGCGATATTCCGGCGACTATGTCTGATGAAGACGTAATCAAAGAATATTTGGCTACCCAAAACTCAGCATACTTTGATGTGCTGTACAAAAGGTACTCGGGTAAAATATTTGGGAAATGCATTTCCTTGTTAAAAGATGAGGCAAAGGCGGCTGACGCTACCCAAGAAGTTTTCATGAAAATCCTTATTAATCTCTCAAAGTTCAGTGGGAAAAGTAAATTTTCTACTTGGATATATTCAATAACATACAACTTTTGTATTGATGTAATCAGGAGAGCAAAGAAAGATCCTAGCTTGTTGGTGGACGATATGGAGTCTACTTATGATAAAGAAGATGATGTAGAGGATATTTATTTGTTGGAAATGAAGGTGAAGCGATTGAAAGTTATTCTTGAGGAAATTCCAACAATGGACAAGTCCATCTTGTTAATGAAATATCAAGATGAGATGTCAATTAAGGAGATTAGTTCTATTACCAAGAAAAGTGAGAGTGCTGTAAAAATGAAGATCAAGAGAGCTAAGCAAAAATTTAAGAAAACTTATAAAGAAGTTTACAAAGGAGATGAGTAATAGTTTTAAAGAATTGGAGAAGTTGCACGAGGAGGAATTTGAGAAAAAATCCTCTGAGGTGAAGAAGCAGATAGATGGAACTACATCTTCCTATAAATTTATTGGAGACATCCTAGATCTGTATTTTAATAAGATCGTGGGTGTATTTGTTGCCATGACTGGCGGAGATATTGCCGATAAATCAAAAAATAATAACAAGAAAGATAACCCTACCGATTAAAACCCCTAATCAAAAGAAACCAATATGAACGTTCAAGAATTGTTTGTAGATCTCATAAGAGGATTAGTAGATAGCATACCTAAAGTTATAGGAGCCATTCTGATCATTATAATAGGTATTATCATTGCAAAAATCCTTAAGAAGGTTGTTCAGAAACTATTAGAATCTATAGGTATAGATAAGTTAGGTGAAAAACTTAACGAGATTGAAATGGTGAATAAGGCTGATGTAAAAATCAAATTTTCATCGATTTTGGCTAAAATTCTTTATTACATTGTACTACTGATTTTCCTGATGGCTGCCACTTCTCAATTGCAGATGGAGGCAGTATCAAACTTGGTCCAAAATTTAATTGAGTTTATCCCAAATTTGATTGTGGCTGGTATTATTCTCACAATTGGGTTTATATTTGCGGAAATGTTGAAAACGATTGTAGAAACAGCGTTGACATCATTTGGAATTCCTTCGGCTAAACTGATTTCTTCCTTTTTCTTTTATTTCATCTTGATCAATATTGTAGTTAGTGCTTTGACGCAGGCTAAGATTGACACTGGCTTCTTGGGACAGAATATTTCTATCCTGATTGCTGGCGTTGTATTGGCCTTTAGTATTGGCTATGGATTGGCATCAAAGAGTACAATGGCCAATTTTATTGGATCGATGTACATGAAAGGAAAAATTAATATCGGCGACAGAATTAAAATTAAGGATGAAGTAGGGAAGGTGATTGCAATGGATAAGACAGCCATTACAATCGAAAAAGAAAGCGGTGGAAGAATATTTTTACCTCTATCAACTCTGACAACAGAGGCAGTAGAAGTAATGTAGACTTATAAAAACATTAATAAACAAACATTAATTAAATAACTAATTAAACATTCATGAAACATTTATTACTATCACTAATGATGGTTTTCAGTATCTCAATCATGTCTGCACAGACTGTTGAAGAGTTGAAAGCTATGGTATCAGACAAATCAGCAACTTTAGGTGCTTTGCAAGGAGAAATTGATGCTTTAAACAAGCAGATTGCAGAATTTCCAGGATGGAAAATTGGAGGTGTTGGAACAGTGGGATTTAATGCATTGTCAAACAACAACTGGTATGCATTGGGTACACCAAACTCTTCTAACAGTGCGATTGGACTAGGATTCAGTGGATTTGCTAACCAAGATCAAGACAAATACTTCTGGAGAAATGCATTGAACATCAACCTTTCTAGAGCAGTAACCAAAGTTGATAAAAGTTTAGAAGATCAGACAGTGGCATTGACCAACGGTCTTGATTTATCTTCACTTTTTGGATATAAATTGGCTCCAAAATGGGCTTTATCTGTAGAAGGAAAATGGACTTCATCATTGGTAGAATTTATCCCAGGTGCAACTGTACTTGACGATGAGTATGCTTTTGCATTGAATAGCCCAGGTGTTGCTACAGTAAGCGCAGGTCTTACTTGGACTCCAATTGCTGACTTGGTAGTACTTATTCACCCATTAGGTTACCAACAAAACTGGCCAGGTGATTTTATCTCTGCTGCTGGTGCTAAAATTGGTGCTGCTTACGCTGCGGAAATTATCCCAGGTGTATCATGGTCATCTAACCTTTCAGCATTCATTCCATACACAAACGGAGATGGATTTGTTGATCACGTATTTGATGATAACGAAGCTGCATTCAGATCTGACTATGCTACTGGTGACTTGGTGAACTGGGAATGGATCAATGGATTCTCTACTTCAATTTTCAAAGGATTGGGAGTTTCATTCAACTTAGGATTGAAAGGAAACAGACAACAAGCGGATTTAGGAAGATTGATTGCTGCAGGTACTGGAGCTGACTTAAGTGATAACCCACTACAGTCATTCTATACTTTAGGCCTTGGATATACTTTCTAAGAAATAAAATAATCAGAGAGCATTAGACTCTTTCGATAAATAATAATTAAGCCATCCGTCAACTGACGGATGGCTTTTTTTTTTCGCTACCTTTATTTCCTAGAACCAATCTGATACCATGAGCGAAAAGAAACTATTCTTACTTGACGGACATGCTTTAGTCTATAGAGCCTATTTTGCCTTCATTGCTAGGCCACTTATTAATTCGAAAGGAGTAAATACCTCTGCTATTTCTGGCTTTACGAGAACCGTCTGGGATATCATCAGGAACCAAGGTCCAAGCCATATTGCCGTGAGCTTTGATCCCAAGGGAAAAACCTTTAGGCACAGAGATTATCCATTGTACAAAGCCAATCGAGACGCACAACCAGAAGTCATCGGCGAATCACTTCCTGTGATCAATGATATTTTGGAGGCTATGCATATCCCCGTTGTAACCATTCCAGATTTTGAAGCAGATGATGTGATCGGTACACTGGCCAAGCAAGCAGAAAAGGAGGGATTTACCGTTTATATGGTGACACCCGATAAGGATTACGCGCAATTGGTAAGCGACAAAGTATTCATGTACAAGCCTCCCAAAAGAGGGAATCCTCCAGAGATCTTGGGAGCTGAAGAAGTAAAGGAAAAATGGCAGATTGAGAAAGTAGAACAAGTCATCGATGTACTTGGATTACAAGGTGATAGTGCCGATAATATTCCTGGGATTCCCGGGATAGGCGCCAAGACTGCAGTGAAACTATTGGCTCAGTTTGGTAGCGTTGAGAATATCATTGCCTCTGCTGAAGAATTGAAAGGAAAGCAAAAAGAAAACGTGATAAACTTTGCTGAGCAAGGTCTATTGTCAAAGCAATTGGCAACCATCAATGTCAATGTTCCGATCCAGTTTGACGCAGAAAAATATAAGATTGATCCATACGACAAAGAGAAACTTGTAGAGATTTTTCAAGAGTTGGAATTCAGAACTTTGGCGCGTCAGGTTCTTGGTGAATTGGGTGGAAGTCCAGAACATGCAAGTAGTAAAAAGAAGGCTGGAAGTTCTGTTCAAGGAGATTTGTTTGGTGGCGCTTCCGCAAATGTTGGAGCAGCATCCAAGTCTGAAGTTTCTGCCAACGATGGCTACAAAATTGCCAAGAAGAATCTAGAAAATTCCAAACACAAATACCAGCTTGTAGATACGAAAGAGGGTATGGAAAAACTCGCGGCAAAGCTGGCGAAAGTGAAGAAGTTGAGTTTTGATACGGAGACCACGGGCATCGATGCCAATATCGCCGAACTAGTAGGAATGTCTTTTTGCGCCAAAGCAGGTGAAGCCTATTATGTTCCTGTTCCAGAAGACAAGAAGAAAGCAACGGCCATTTGTAAAATATTCAAACCTATTCTTGAGGATCCGAAAATTTTGAAAGTTGGTCAGAATATCAAATACGATATTTTGATGTTGAAGTGGTATGATATTCAAGTGGTTGGTCCTTATTATGATACCATGATAGCGCACTACTTGGTAGAGCCAGACCTAAGGCACAAATTGGATTACCTGACTGAGACCTACTTGGATTATGAGATGGTTCCAATTGAAGCGTTGATTGGTAAGAAAGGGAAAAACCAATTGACCATGCGAGATATCGAGGTGGAAAGAGTCAGTGATTATGCCTGCGAAGATGCAGATTTGACTTTGCAAATGAAGAAGCCACTTGACGCTATGTTGAAGGAAAAGAAAGTGGGTGATATTTATAAAAAGATTGAAGAACCATTGGTGGATGTATTGGCTGCGATAGAGTTTGAAGGAATTAATATGGACGCTGATTTCCTTAATAAATATTCTAAAGTTTTAGGAAAAAGTATCGAGAAGAGCAAGAAGGCGATTTATAAAAAGGCTGGAGTGGAGTTCAATATTTCTAGTCCTAAGCAAGTGGGACAAGTTTTGTTTGAAAAACTAGAAATACCCTACAGATGGAAAAAATCTTCTTCAGGGCAGTATTCAACCAACGTTGATAAACTGAATGAACTAGCACCCAATCACGAGATCATAAAAGACATCTTGGATTACAGAAAATTGGCCAAGCTAAAATCTACCTACGTCGATGCACTTCCGTTGATGGTCAATCCAAAAACCAACAGGGTACATACCAACTTTAATCAAACGAGAGCAGCAACGGGAAGATTGAGTTCTGAGAATCCAAACCTTCAGAATATTCCGATCAAGAATCAAGAAGGAAGAGAAATTAGAAAAGCATTCATTCCAAGAGACAAAGATCATATCCTGTTGGCAGCGGATTATTCACAAATTGAGTTGCGATTGATCGCTGAAATATCCAAAGA
>CALFDU010000077.1 GCA_937950315.1 uncultured Saprospiraceae bacterium
AATTATTTAATTAACTCCAAATTCCGTGCTAATAGTCTTTTATTAATTGATTTGTTTTCACTTATTCTCTTACACCTGAATACCTGCACCTTACCTACCCTAGTCACCCACAACTACCTCTTCCAAATCAAATCCGGCACCTTTTCATCCTTACCCACAATGCCTGCCAACCTCAAATGATAAATCACATTCTTTATCATCTTATCATTGACCCATCCATGCATTGCCCACTCGGTAGAATAATACCATCTTTCCACATCTTCCAATTCCAATCCATATCGCTCGCTTACCATATGCACACTGGTATCATTCTGCATAAAACTATCCACGCTGTCATGAATAGCCCTTAACATACGGATGATATTTTCCGGTTGTTCTTTTAATATTTTATCAGTGGCAGCAACAACAAAACATGGCCAAGGAGTAAGGTACTCACCTACTCTTTTCAATTGACCATTATCAACATAAGGCTTGGTGGTAAATTTTTCCCAATAAAAAACATCTGAATCCTGTTTGCCCAAAGATTCAAGAGCACCATCAAGGTTTTTTATTACTTTGAATTGATCTTCTTTGATGGTTTTACCTTGAGAGTTGGCATCGACTATGGCCATGAGGTGAGAACCCGAACCAAATCGACTGATCGCATAATTTTTATCAAAAATATCTTCATAAGCAGAGAGCTCATTTTCAACCCCAGTATGCACACCCCAGATCAGTGGTGTGTTAACATAAACACTAACAATCTTAGAGGGATTTCCTTTGATGATGTCGCTGATGATCCCTTCCGTCAATAGTATACATACATCAATTTCATCATCACGCAAAGCCTTGGTCATCTGACCTGTTCCACCCCTAAATGTTGTCCATGAAACATCCAGTCCTCTGGTCTCAAACTCTCCATCTTCCATGGCTAAATGGATAGGTAAATTAAAGTGCTCTGGTACTCCCCCAATTCGTATTTGACTCATAATATTAAATTAGAAACCAAATATAAACATCTTCACAATGGAATACTTAAAAAATAAATACATCCTATGAAGTATTCGATGAAACTTCCTTTTAGAATACCGATAAGCACCTTACATTGCAGATTCAAAAAAATTACGTTCCCGTGAAGAATACTCCCATCTTAGAACAGGCTTTCGATCCCGAAATTTTTGAGAAAAATGGTGTCGATCTGATAAAACTTCTAAGCCAATATTTAGAGGATGTTTCTGTCGATAAACTGCCTGTCACACAACATGTTGATCCCAACAAAGAATATCAACATTGGGAAGACAACTTCCCAATGGCATCTGGAGGAACCGCTGACCCAATAGACCTCTTCAAGGCGATTTTAGCAAGGTCGATCCATGTACATCACCCTCATTACATCGGCCACCAAGTTGCCACGACTGCCCCATTGGCTGCATTGAGCAATGTGTTCTCAGGATTGCTTAACAACGGAATGGCTATTTACGAAATGGGTGCAGCCGCATCAGCGATTGAAAGATTGGTCACAGACTATATGTGTACAAAAATTGGCTATCAAAACGGAACTGGAATATTGACTTCCGGCGGCACTCTCGCCAATCTCACTGCCATGCTAGCCGCAAGGAGTGCCATGATAGAAAATGAAGTGTGGACCAAAGGGCACCAAGAAGGTCATGTTGTATTCGTGTCCGATGCAGCCCACTATTGCGTTGACCGTGCATTGCGGATTATGGGATTTGGAGATGCTGGGATTGTCAAGATAGAAACAGATGAACATTTCAAAATGACCACAGAATCGCTGCAAAGTCAATACGAAACACAAACCAACCTAGGCAATAAGGTGATGGCCATTGTAGCAAGCGCACCATCCACTTCAACAGGTACATACGAAGACCTCAATTCCATCGGTGCTTTCTGCCGAAAGATCAATTGTTGGTTTCATGTTGACGCAGCACACGGAGGAGCTGCTATCTTTTCAGAAAAGTATAAACATTTGCTCACAAGCGTAGAAACAGCAGACTCGATTGTAATTGATGTGCACAAAATGATGCTGGCACCTGGAATCATGACCTTCCTTTTATTCAAAAACAAATCTGATTCTTATGCTACCTTCAGTCAAAAAGCTGAGTACTTGTGGAACGATGATCAGAGTGATGAATGGTTCAATTATGGCAAGAGAACATTCGAGTGTACGAAGGAAATGATGGGCGTGAAATTTTTTGTCATGCAACAAGTATATGGTGACAAATTATTTGAAGAATATGTTGACAATCAATACGATCTGGCTAGGGCTTTCGCCAAATTAATAAGAGACAGAAAAAACTTCGAATTAGCACATGAGCCTGATTCGAATATTGTGTGCTTCAGATATACCAATCAAGAAACAGATATAGACCAACTCAATGCTTCCATCAGAAAATCAATGTTGGATGAAGGAAAATATTACATCGTTCAAACGAAATTAAAGGGTAAAACCTACCTACGAGTTACCATAATGAACCACTTGACCAATGAAAATATACTTAAAGAATTATTAGATGAAATTGAGCGACTTGCATGCCTGTAATACTCGTAAAATGTATTACTTTTAGTCTTACACGATAATCTTAATTCAATGTATAAACTATTCCTTCCTATAATTGTCTTTGCATTTTTAAACACCAACCTATCAGCCCAAGACACATTCTCAATTGTAGCCGCAGATCCTAATACGGGAGAAGTAGGTTCTGCAGGGGCTTCTTGTGTCGATGGTGCTGCATCATTTGGTGGCGTCCATATCATAAGTAAACTTATTCCAAACAGAGGAGCCATCAATGCCCAGGCATGGATCTGCGTAAATCCCAATATTAATTTAGACAATGGATTGACTCAAATGTCAGCTGGATCGAGTCCAGATGAAATCATTCAATATCTACTAGACAATGATGCTTGTTTTTCCCAAAATTTTAATCCTGAATTTAGACAATATGGGATTGTAGACTTTGATGAAAATGGAAACACACGATCAGCTGGATTTACTGGTAGCAGTGCGGACGATTACAAAAATCACATCCTTGGCCCTAATTATGCGATCCAAGGCAATATCCTATTGGGACCAGAAGTATTAGAACAAATGGAAGAAGGATTTCTAAATACTGAAGGAAATTTGGCAGAAAAATTAATGGGCGCTATGCAGGGAGCAAATCTCCCGGGCGCTGATGCAAGATGTCTAGATCGTGGCACATCTTCAACTTCAGCTTTTTTGAAAGTCATCAAACCAGATGATAGTTTTAATCAGCCTTCCCTCTTTTTAAACATTGAAGAAATGCCATTTGGCGTAGAACCGATTGACTCCTTGCAAACATTGTTAAACAATTGGTTTACTTCAAGTACTAATGAAGAATTTCTGGATAAAAAAATTAAAATTTTCCCTAATCCTACTTCGGGTAAAATCAACCTACAAATTGACAATGATATTGAATATAATACCATTGAGATCTACAATAACTTTGGACAATTGATTCGTACGCATGAGAAATTAAGCAAAGTAGAATTCAATGATCTTGATCTTACCAATTTAGGAATTGGAGTTTATTTGCTAAAAGTCAAACAAAACGAACAGCTTATTGGAATTGAAAAAGTGATAAAAATCTAGAAAATATTCATGGCAAACTAGCATTTATCGTAAACTGATGTACCAACTTGCATTTATTTTACTCATTTTAGACATAGTCTAAGCGTTTTACAGCATCTAAGGTTAATTTTATTGAACTTGTAATATATTATAACTTTCAACCAATTAAAGGGTCGTTGATTTGAACAAAATATATACAGCTAAATACAAGTTCAAAGTAAATTTAGTAGCTCAAAGACATAATTTCCTATCATTATTTTTGGTTTTTATGTGTGGGCTTAGCTTCTCTATTACTGCCCAGGAAAGAGGTCCAGATATTATTTTCAAAAACGTTTCTACAAAAGATGGTCTTTCATCCAATTATGTCAGTGACATCATTCAAGATCAAGCAGGATTCATATGGATTGCGACAGCCGATGGATTGTGTCGTTACGATTCAAAAGACAATTTTAAAGTCTTACAAAAAAATGGAGAATTAGATTTAAAGAGTAGCAATATCAGAACCATTCTATCTGATTCTGACAACAAATTATGGATAGGAACGAGACTTGGTGGCTTAACCTGTTACAATCAAAATAACAGAACATCTGAAAGCCACATACACGATCCTGAGGACCCTAGTTCCATATCCAATGACGAAGTTTTATCGCTTCTTGAAGATAGCAAAGGCAGAATATGGATTGGTACAGAAAACGGACTAAACTTATTTAATCCGGAATCAAAAACTTTTACAAGATGGATCTATGATCCAACAAATCCCAGTGGCCTTCCTGCAAAAGCAGTTTTAACAATCAAAGAAGACAGCAGAGGCATAATCTGGATAGGAACCTGGGCGGGAGGTCTTTCTATATTATTGAATTCCGATAACGAAAATCCTGAAACGTTTTCTTTCAGAAACTTAAAACTAAATGAATCAATCGCATCTGCCAATGTTTGGTGCATTGAAGAGGACAAGCAACATAGGCTTTGGATAGGAACACACGGAGGAGGACTATTTAAGTCGGTCGTTCCCTCAGAAGCATCAAATAATCCATTGAAACAAGACTGGGAATTAACCAATCTAAACTTCACTATGGAAAACACCACTACAATGAGTTCCAACTCCATTGATGACTTACTCATTGATGATTCAAACAACCTCTGGATGGCAACTACAGATGGACTCAACTTTCTCAGCAATGATCAATTAGACAATGACTTGAATGATGAAACCAAAATATCCCTAACCGATTACAAACACGATTCAAGAGACCCAAATTCAATAATCGGTTCAGTCACGAATAGGATTTACAAAGATTCAAACAACAACTTTTGGATAGGTACCATCAGTGGCCTCAGTAAATTTAATATTAACCCAAAGCAAATTGATTATTTAAAACTAGATTTTCAAGAAGACTTGAATCAACTAAATAAAAATTATTGCGTCAAAGATGATAGTATCATTTGGATAGCGGGATTAAAATCTGGATTAATCAAACACAACATTCAAACTAGAGAAAATACAATTCATAAATTAAGTAAAACTCCAGATGGAATCAGATACTTTTCCCTAACTACAGAAAACGACAATTTAATCATCGGCACCAACTTTGGAGTCATAGAATACAATCCTTTAACTGATCAGTCAAAACTCTACCCTGCTCCGAAAGAACTTCTAACCAAAACCAATGGATTATTTTCTAGGTATATATTTATTGATGATGAAGACCTCATCTACATTGCTACAGAATTTGGTTTGGTTACATTGAATAGATCTTCAGAGAAGTACAATATTTATAGACACGAAGAGAATAATCCTGCCTCGTTATCAGATAATTCATTAAATGAAATCTATCAGGCATCAAACAAAACTATTTGGGTAGCAACCTACAATGGCTTAAACAAAATCGTCAGTAGAGAAAAAGGAAAATTAGAATTCAAATCATTTTTCAATAATGAAAACAATATAAACAGTTCTATTGGCTCCAATCAAATCACATGTTTTGAGGAAATCGATGATATCTTATACATAGGAACTACTTCAGGATTGAGTCAACTTGAACTGGCAACCGAAAAAATCACCAATTTATCCAAGGAATCTAACAAGTCCTACATTCTAAGTATAGAAAATGACAAAAAAGGCAACATATGGTACAGTAGTACAGATGGCATCACTCGATTCAACATCAATTCGAAAACATATAGAAATTTTGATTTTGATGATGGACTAGTTGAAAATACATTTAGAATTATCTCAAGTACCTCATCAGATAAATACATGTATTTTGCTAGCCATTATGGTATATCAAGAGTCAAAAATTCTAAAAACTTAGACACCAAAGCCGCTCCTTCAACATATATTACTGAGGCTAGTTTGATAAATAGAAAGGGGCAAAGTGACAT
This sequence comes from uncultured Saprospiraceae bacterium, assembly GCA_937950315.1. Lineage (GTDB taxonomy): Bacteria > Bacteroidota > Bacteroidia > Chitinophagales > Saprospiraceae > JAHDBF01. The sequence continues at coordinate 5,969 of CALFDU010000077.1, forward strand.
AAATCTGTTGGGCTTAAACGAACTTTCTCTATCCCCAAACAACTACTACATTGCCTTAAAGTTCGTAGGCTTGGATTACAATAGAATGGAAAAAACAAAACTCGCATACAAGTTAGAAGGCTTTGATGAGGAGTGGTTTTATCCTAAAAACAATGTACCAGCTGTTTATACCAACCTTAAACCTGGTGAATATATTTTTAAAGCAAAAACGGCAAATGCTGATGGTGAATGGACTGATCAGGTCGCCGAATTAAAAATCACTAAAGAAGCTGCCTTTTTACAAAAGCCATGGGTAAAAGTCATGCTACTTTTATGCATACTTTATCTCCTTTATTGGTTGATATCAATTTACACGGCAAGCATCAAGAAAAACAACCAACGACTGCAATCTTTTAACGATAGTCTAAATAATGAAATCCGCGAAAGAATGAAAATCGAACAAGATCTTACCAAGACCAATAGCGATCTTCAACAATTTGCATATGGTGCTTCTCATGACCTACAAGAACCACTAAGAAATATTGGAAATGCCGTAGGCCTTTTACAAAGAAAAAACGAATTTGATGATAAGTCCAACGAATATGTAGAAATCGCAGTCGATGGCGTAAAAAGAATGTCTTCATTGATAGAAAACCTTCTAAACTATGCCAAGTCAGGTGCTCAATCAGCAACGATACAAGAAGCCGACCTCAATAAAATTGTAGGTGAAAAAGTAAGAGACCTTTCCCAACTAATTGCCGAACGAAAAGCCAACGTAATCATCAATGACCTACCTAAAATTCATTGTGAAATAAATCAAATTGGGATTGTGTTTTACAACCTCATCAGTAATGGCATCAAATTCAACCAGAACAGCAACCCAACCGTCATTGTTGACTATACTGAAGAACATAACTTCTGGCTATTTTCAATAAAAGACAACGGCATTGGGATTGCTAAAGAATACCAATACAAAATATTCTCCATCTTTACTCGACTAGAAAACAGAAGCAATTACGAAGGAACAGGAATAGGACTATCGCTATGCCAAAAAATTGTAACCAGACACAATGGCAAAATTTGGGTAGAATCAAAGGCTGGCGAAGGTTCAACTTTCTACTTTTCAATTGAAAAAAATCTAACGCAAGAGATCTCGTCAGCCAATAAAAATACCAGTGTCATTTCTTAGTATTTTATTAACATTCACAGGGCAGCCAAACACAAAGTATAAACGTTTGCATAGTGAAAAAATATATTAGAAAATTTGCATTTTTAATTTTCCAATAATATTTTTGAAAGCAAAATTAGTTTTTAAAACTTTAATTTATTGAGATATGTTACAAGTAAATAGTGTTTTACTTCTGATGTCCTCAACATCTTTGAGGGACATCAGCAATTTTAATTCTAAGCCGATCCATACGGCATCAGCAAAAAACCTTTTTAGGGCCCAGCTGCATAAATAATTAAATTTTTTATTAGTAAACCAAATGATCTTTGTCAACCCAAAGAACACCATTGGTATTGCACACTTACTCATAGCTCAACTGCTACGTAATCTTTAAATCAATTTAATATATCATGAAAAGTATTTTGAAATTATCTTTTATTGCAAGTTTAATCTTCTGCTCTCAATTGGCATTTGGTCAAACTGAAGTTATCGCTGAGAAGTCTTCAGAAAAAGTAACCAAAGAGAATGAAGAGGTACCACAGATTTTTAAAGACTATACTTGGTTAAAAGAAATGGTAAACCCGAAAGACTGCAATGGAACAACCGTCAGTGTGAGAAAGAATCCTGAAAGCACAGCCAATGAATTTGTACTCATAAGCAAAAACGGAAAAAGAACATTGTATACTATTGAAGGCAAGCAACATTGTGCCGACCATAGCAGTGTCAACTGCGTAGAGTTTTATAAGCTTGACGAAGAAATTGACTCCTGGACATGTAAATAATCACTTTCCCAAATAACATTTTTGTAAACCTAAGTCTCAATTGAGGCTTAGGTTTTTTTATTCAAGCAAATCATCTGTTGCAAAACTGATAGAAATATCCCTACCTTGATGAAAAATTTCTTCCTTGAAAACAACAGAACACATAGCTAGACAAATCAGAGAAGTCTATTTTGGAAAAAATTGGTCTGGACCATATTTAAAGCAGCAACTCGAAGGAGTTAATTGGAAACAAGCAACTACCCAAATACACAATATAAACACCATCGCTACTCTGGTTTTTCACATGAATTATTATGTAAAAGGCGTAAGCGATTATTTAGAAGGTGGAGAACTAGAAATAAGAGACAAATTTTCATTTGACCACCCTCCTATTCACTCTCAAGAAGACTGGGATGAATTCCTCAAGGATATCTACGCCTCCGGAGAAAGATTTGCAAAAATTCTAGAAAAACAACCTGATTCTATTTTAGGTGAAATCTTTTTTGACAAACCCTATGGAACATATGCTAGAAACTTCATGGGCATCTCAGAACACTTTCATTACCACCTTGGACAAATAACAATCATTAAAAAATTTCTATAATGACAGATACTGAAGACATTTTAAAAGGCTACCGAAACGAAGAAGGAAAATTCACTAGACTTCCAGGAAAAAAACAAAAAAAGAAACTGGATGCTATGATTGAATTCTTAGCCACCAAGTTTGAAACAGGAAAAAAATATTCAGAGCTGGAGGTAAATGAAATTCTCAACCAATACCACAGTTTCAATGATCCAGCAACGCTTAGAAGATTGTTGTTTGGCATGTCGTTACTGAACCGAACCAAAGACGGAAGAGCGTATTGGAGAAACAACTAATCATTCAATTTCAACCAAAATAAAACATGATAGAAATTAGGCAAGCAACTCCTAACCATTTAGAGGAATTGGTAAAAGTATTTGAAGCATATAGAGTATGGTACAGAAAGGACTCCAATCCAGCTGAAGCTACAAAATTTCTTTCCGAGCGCATTACCAACAAAGAATCCGTAATTTATATCGCTATGGAGAACAATGAAGTTTTAGGCTTCACCCAACTCTACCCCCTCTTCTCATCTACGAGAATGAAAAAAATGTGGCTCTTAAACGATCTATTTGTTTACAAACAACACAGAGGGAAAGGAATCTCAAAACAACTAATCAATGCCGCCAAGGATTTATGTAGAAACACCAATGGATGTGCAGTCATGCTTGAAACCGAGATGAACAATGACATCGGCAACAAATTATATCCTGCTACAGGATTTGATTTAAATACAGATCATAACTTTTATGAATGGTCTTGTCAAACATAGATTAATTATTCGATAATCACTACCTTCCAATTTTTCCACTTAACTCATAAACCGTGAAATATTTTCTTCTTACACTCATTTCTCTTTTGATCGCTTCAATAACATTTGCGCAAGCGCCTGACTCTGCCTATGTCGCAAACAATTATGATTACGCAGAACATTTTATTCCCATGAGAGATGGAGTCAAGCTTTTCACCATCGTCTATACTCCCAAAGACAAAAGTAAAAAACACCCATTCTTGATGAAAAGAACATGCTACAACGCATCAAGAGCCATCAACAACAAATTGGGAAACCAACCTTCCAAGCATTTGGTTGAAGCGGGCTATATCATCGTATTCCAAGATGTAAGAGGTAGATACATGTCAGAAGGTCAATTCGACAATATGAGACCCAATGTCGAAGGAAATAAGAAAAGAAAGAAAAAAGAAATAGACGAAAGTTCAGATACATACGATACGGTGGATTGGTTGATCAAGAACATCCCAAACAACAATGGCAAGGTCGGACAATACGGAATATCTTACCCGGGATTTTATACAACAGCAGCACTACCAGACGCGCATCCAGCATTGGTAGCATCTTCACCACAAGCACCCATCTCGGATTTTTTCTTCGATGACTTTCACCACCATGGCGCATATCTGCAATCTTATACAGCTGCATTTGCAGTATTTGGATACCAAAAAGAAGAACTAACTAGAGACGCTTGGTATGGTGAAGCAATCAACAGATTTTATTCCCAGCAAATTCCAGACGCTTACGATTGGTTCCTTAAAAAAGGTCCACTAAAAAATATTACAGAAGAATATCACCATGATAACTTTTTCTGGAAACAAATCACAGAACACCCAAATTACGATGAGTTTTGGCAAAAGAGGAACATACTACCCCACCTAAGAGGTATTGACCATGCAGTATTGACTGTCGGAGGCTGGTACGATGCGGAAGATCTATACGGACCGCTCAACATCTACAAAACCATCGAAGAAAACAATCCAAAAGCCAACAACACCATCGTGATGGGTCCTTGGACACATGGAGATTGGGCCAGAGCATCAGAGAAGCAAATAGTAAATCACATTTACTTTGGAGACAACATCTCTGCTGATTATCAAAAAAATATTGAGTTTCCATTTTTTGAATACCACCTGAAAGATGGACCAAAACCAAATATTCCAGAAGCGTATGCTTTTGATACTGGAACCAAAGAATGGAAAGAATTTGATGCATGGCCACCCAAAGAAATTCCAGCTGTTACATTCTACTTTGGAGAGGATGATGAACTCAGCATCAATCAACCGACCAATCAAGAAGCTGCCTTCGACTACGTCAGCGATCCCGACAACCCAGTGCCTTACAGATCAGAAATTGCAGGCCTGAGGTTTACACCGAGACCATTCATAACAGACGATCAAAGACACGCCTCAAGAAGACCAGATGTGGTTACGTTTGAAACCGAAATACTAGAAGAAGACTTAACCATCGCCGGTGAAATCATGGCAGACTTGATTGTTTCAATGACTGGAACCGATGCAGATTTTATAGTAAAATTGATCGATGTCTATCCAGACAATCACCCTCAATACGAACACAA
>CALFDU010000078.1 GCA_937950315.1 uncultured Saprospiraceae bacterium
GGAGTAAGACCATCGAATTTAAGTAAAATATTAAATGGCGAAAGAAGATTAAGTTTAGATCTGGCTTTAATACTTGAGAGCGTATCAAAAATAAAAGCTGAAAACTGGTTGATGATTCAAAATAGAAATGAGATATTCAAAATCCGAAAGTTGAAAAAAGGTGAGTTGTCAAAATTTAAATTAAAGCAGTTAATAAAATGATGAGACGATAGGGAACAATGGCTGACCACGATCATAACTCCCTCGTACCTCGTGAAATACGAAGGGTAGCCCGTTCCGTTAAACCCACCCAAGTAAAATCAAAGAACAACAAAACATTATAAACTACAAAAAGAGGACTCCCTATTTAAACATCTCTCCCATTCTTCCACCTATATTCACATTGAGGCTATAGTTTGTACGTATTCATACTTCAGACCCCATACATAGGAAGATTTCACTTTTAGCTTGTACTAACTTATTTAATTTTTGCAATATTGTACTAGTCGTTTATAAGGGTTAATAAGAGCTAATCTGTTCAGGCATCTTCATGCGGAATTGTATAGTATAACAAGAGAAAATGTTATATTTAGATGAGATATAATGGAAATAAACGCACCTAGGTGTGTTCACACAGATGTTAAGTCACATAAGTTTTTCAACTCTCACGAGACCCATATATGCTATTGAAATTACCTGAATTTTAGATCACATCTGAAAATTAAAATTCTTATCTTTACTTTATATATGAATAATTATAAAAAATACATAGTCATAGATGAGTCAGTCAGATTTGGAAAACCGTGCATTAAAGGTACTAGAATCTCAGTTTATGACATATTAAAATGGCTTTCAGCTGGCCAATCTGAGAAAGAGATCATCAAAGACTTTCCAGAATTGTCTAAAACCAAAATTAGAGCTTGTCTCGCATTTGCAGCTGATAAAGAAAGTAAAACTCGAGTAGCATAGTGAAATTGCTTTTTGATGAAAATATTTCTTTCCGCATAGTCAAAATGATCAGTGATGAATTTCCAGACTCAAATCAAGTAAGGGAATTAAATCTTGAAAGTAAATCAGATATCGATATATGGAACTATAGTAAAAAGAATGGTTTTACTATTGTAAGTTATGATGGTGATTTCTGTGATATGCCAGCCAAAAAGGTCATCCACCAAAAATAATCTGGCTAAGGTGTGGAAATAAGTCGACAAAGGAATTGGCTAAAATAATTTTACGTAAAGCAAATTTGATAAAGGAATTTTGCGATCCAAAAGCTAGTCCGGATTGGGCTGTTTTAGAAATTACTTAAAGGTTACGTGACTTAGCAAGCGATATACGCAAGACTTCGCTATCGCTCGTCCTTCGTATCATCGCCGACCTTTAACCCACCCATATAAAATCAAAAAACAACAAAACATTATAAACTACAAAAAGAGGACTCCCTATTTTACCATCTCTCCCATTCTTCCACCTAGATTTACATCGAGGCTATAGTTTGTACGTATTCATCCTTCAGACCCCATACATAGGAAGATTTCACTTTTAGCTTGTACTAAGTTATTTAATTTTTGCAATATTGTAATAGTCGTTTATAAGGGTTAATATGAGCTAATCCGTTCACGAATCTTCACGCGTGATTTATATAGCGAAATAGAAGAATAGTGTTACTTTTAGAGTAGATAATAGAAATAAACGCACCTAGGTTCGTTTACACAGATGTTATATGCAATTTGAGAATTTTAATAATAAAAAATGAATTTGAATATTATAAATTTATCATTTACACTATTATTAACCGTTCTGTGTTCTTGTAAAACCAATACTCCAATTAAACCCAATTACAATGAACCTTCTAATTCATTCGATGAACAACTGAAAACCCTGAATCAACTTGGTTACAATCCAAAACCTACAGTCACTAAAGACTTTATCTTAGATTTTATCAAACACGAACTAGAAATCGCAAACCCGATTGATTCGATTCAACAAAATCCTTATCATCTTCTGTATTATGCTTTATCACACCAAGATGCAAATATTGAAGGCTATTACTTAACAGACCAATATTTTTGGTATGTACTCGACTATTTTGAGCAACCAATAGCATATGAATATTTTATGAAGAGAATGGGCAAAATCACTGATGGTCAAATAAAGTATGAAGATGTGAAAGTTGATTTTGATGAAAACAATATAAAATGGATATCCTTCAAAGTAAATGGCAAACCCAAAAAGTGGCATCTTGGCGAAGGAGAATTTGTCGATGATAGTTTTGTACAAAGGTTTGCTTATTTGACAAAAGAGCTAAAGACTAAAGGTAAATATACTTACTTTGATAATGGCGGAGAAGACTTTATAATTGACTTTGCAACAGATAAAGAACAAGAAGAATTTAATAGAAGAACAGGATTGAAAAGAATATGGCTCGGTGAAGGAAATCACTTTGCTGAACCTAAATATTGACGATCAAGAAATAGAATAAAAGCATATAACTTTAGGTAGATCGCAATAGGCCTTTTAAAAAGCATTTCCAAAAGAAACATTTGAATTAAGAATAAGAAACCATACCTTAAAATAAGAAACGGAATTGAGGCCTACTGCGTCTACAATTACCGCTAAACCCACCCAAAAACAACAAAACATTCTAAACTACTAAAAAGAGGACTCCCTATTTCACCATCTCTCCCATTCTTCCACCTATATTCACATCGAGGCTCTAGTTTGTGCGTATTCATACTTCAGACCCCATACATAGGATGATTTCACTTTTAGCTTGTACTAACTTATTTAATTTTTGCAATATTGTAATAGTCGTTTATAATGGTTAATAAGAGCTAATCTGTTCACGCATCTTCATGCGGGATTTGTATAGCAAAACAAGAGAAAAATGTTATATTTAGAGGAGATAATAGAAATAAACACACCTGGTGTGTTTGCACAGATGTAACTTACAATTAGAATGAACGAAAAATATTATACATTTAAAGCAAAGATTGACAGTGTCGAAACCGGGCACAACTATCCTGCGATTGAAACTAAAGAAGGTTATGATTTTCAAGCGTTAGACTCTGTTCATAATATCAAGAGTAATGAATTGCCAGCATTTCAACCTAATATTAAATTTAGATTAGCCAGTGGGTCTCTTCTTTGTGATATGTTAAGTCAAGCCACAATAAGTGCAAATGGAATAATAGCATCAAAAAATCTTACAGAATATTTAAAATCAATATCAACCACAGTGCCATATAAAATATTCTCTTTTGAACTCGAAACCACAAGAGGAATGGTTGAATATAATTGGATACAATACGTTTGGTTAGAAGGTACGAACTTCGTTGATTTTGAAAACACTGAGTTTAGGATTAATGAATTTGGAAATGATCTAGGTCCAATTAGTATCAGCTCTTATCAAGAGAAACTAAAAAAGCAGACTGAGTTAGGATTTACTAAAATGATATACGCTAAAACAATAGTTATGAAGTCAATTAATTTTGACTTAATGGTACTTCCACTAAATGGCGGATTAATTATTTCTGATAAGATAAAGAAAGAGATAATGGATTATTCATTTACAGGAATAGAATTAATGGAAACTAAAAGAGTAAAAGCGGGAAACACTATGTAAGTCGGAATATTCCCTTTGGTCAGACTCTCGATATAGCCGATCCGTTAAACCCACCCAAATAAAACCAAAGAACAGCAAAACATTAAAAACTACAAAAAGAGGACTCCCTATTTAAACATCTCTCCCATTCTTCCACCTATATTCATATCGAGGCTCTAGTTTGTACGTATTCATACTTCAGACCCCATACATAGGAAGATTTCACTTTTAGCATGTACTATCTCATTTAATTTTTTCAATATTGTAATAGTCGTTTATAAGGGTTAATAAGAGCTAATCCGTTCGCGCATCTTCATGCGGGATTTGTATAGCAAACAAGAGAAAAATGTTATTTTGAAAGGAGATATAATGGAAATAAACGCATCTAGGTGCATTTACACAGATGTTACTTATCATCAAGACTTGTCAAATTGATAAATTAGTTGTATCTTTATTATACAAATATGACTAGTGTTTATATCTGAAGTAAAGACAAAAAAAATTGTAAGGTGTTCGATCATAAAATTGGAGATTGTTAATGTTCCAAAGAAGAAGGATGGGTGGAGTTTTAATTGGCGTAAAGCGTTGAAAGAATCTCCAAATTCGACCTATGTTCTTGTGGTCAAAGAGTCAAACGAAATTCATGGAGCACTTCAGCTAAAGCAAGTGGAAGGAATGTTAGTAATGGAACTGCTAGAACTTTCACCTCAAAATATTGGAAAGAATAGGAGATTCCAAGGCGTAGCAGGATGCTTAATTGCTTTTGCATGCAGAGAATCGATCAAACTCAAAACAGAATATAAAGGCTATCTAACATTTGTGTCTAAAACTGAATTAGTAGAGTGGTACAAGTCAGAATATTTGGCTACTCAAACAATCGGTCTAAGAATGTATATAGATCCAATTAGTGGAAGTAAATTAATCGAAAAATACTTAGAAGTATGAGCACATCAGAAAAGGTATTAGGCAAATTGAAGAAAGGAGCTTTGACTGAAAAAATGAATTTGCAATCAACAGAGTATGCAGACTTCAAATTATTGATTAAAAGTAAGGTTAGTTTTTCTTCAAAGGATGAACGAATTAAAATTGGGATATTGGGTCTAAAGTTTGAAATGGAAGATTATTTGGCTTCTAACAAAAAGAATACTCCAATAGGATCTTTTATTAAGCAATTTATTGATGCAGTTGAAATTAAGCAAGTTCAATTTGCTGAATTTATAGGAGTAAGACCATCGAATTTAAGTAAAATATTAAATGGCGAAAGAAGATTAAGTTTAGATCTGGCTTTAATA
>CALFDU010000079.1 GCA_937950315.1 uncultured Saprospiraceae bacterium
CGAAAGATAATTGAATTTTCTCACTGGTCTATTGTTTAGTTTTCTTTCGACGCTCTTAATTGTACTCCAATGTATTTTTGTCATATCTGTTCCTTTAGGAAAAAATCTTCGAATAACTCCAATTCTATTTTCAACCGTTCCCTTGTCTTGTAACGTGTACGGCCTCGTAAAATATGTTTTCGCATCTAGTTGCTCGGCTATTTTTTCATGCTTTGCAAATGCCAAATCGTTATCAAAAGTTAATGTATGTATTTGATCATTCTTAAATGCAAGTTTTTTTATGATTTTTGATGCTATTACTTCTGCCTTTTTGGTAGTAATTTTTATTAAATCTGTTTCTATTGATGCTCTATCCGTTATCACTATTAGTCCTGGCCTATGTTTTGTCCCCATCATTAAATCAATTTCTAAATCTCCGATTCGTTCTCTTTTATTTACTATTTCTGGTCGTTCAGAAATTGGTGTTCTGTTTGGTATCTTTTCCCGGTTTTGTTGCACCTTACTTCGTTTAGTATATCGCTTTGAGTGCCTCAAATACTTATGAGGATGCTTATCAATTTGATATTTCCTCTTATTACTTTTCTTTGCTTTCCACAGATAATCGTAGATAGTTTCAACACTCACAAAATAGGCTTTCTTCTGTCCTTTGAAATGAGATAGTAATCAATTGATAATATTATTTCACAAATAGATAAGCGCAATGTCCGACCTAAAGACGTAAGCAAAGCTTATATTTGTAAACTCAATCAATATCGAACGAGTAATCACTAACTATGAGTCTTTACAAAATTTACACAGCATTATTCTTGTTTGCCTTTACCGCATCAGCATCGGCCCAAAAAATAAAACCAAATAAATCAGAAAAATTAATAAAACGTGCTATCAATAGTAAGGCTCCATCGTTTTACAAAGACGATCTTTTAATTAATAAAATCACAGAAGAGGTCATCGATGGAAAATTTATTAGACTTGATTCAGCATCCTACCATTATGACAATAATGAACATTTGGATTCAATCGTATTTTTTAAGTGGAAAGATGACGCTTGGATGAAATTCCAAAAGTCATTTTACAAATATCACAGCAATGGAGTGAGATTAGAATATTTCTATCAAATCTATAAATCAAACAATTGGTTTAGTCAAAGAAAATGGGAGTATACATATGACAATAATTTTAATCAAACAGTTCAAGAACAATTCAGGTGGGCAGGTGGCAAATGGCACATCAATAATCAGAATAGATATACCTACGACTCGAATAATTTGCTAACAGAAATTATATGGCGCAACTTTTCAAGTGATAAATGGAATGATGGCTACCTAGATAAATACACCTACGACACCAACAAGAGACTTATTGAAAGATACACCCAAACGCGTTTATTTAGCCCAAATAACGAATGGATGAATTTAAAAAAAACAAGCTATACCAGAAATCCTAATGGAAAAGTCCTAGAGACAGAGGAAATAATATGGGCCAATGAACAATGGGTTCCATTTAAAAAAACAATAAATGAATACGACCACCATGGGAATGTAGTTCTAGAAATCGAACAAAAATCACCTGACTCAATCAACTACCAGAATTACACAAAAGAAGAATTTCAATTTAATAAAGAAAACCTATTAACGAATGTTTATTCTTCTGAATGGAAAGATAACAAATGGACCTTCACCCTATCTAGAACATACGAGTACGACGACAGGCAAAATCAAAAATACATGCTCGCCAAAAAATGGTCAAGCACCAAATCAGAATGGGTTGACAATCATCAAATTTTCTACAATTTTCAACTTTCAAATCCTCCATCAAATAAGCCTACAACAGAATTGAATTTCTCTGTATCACCCAATCCCAACGATGGGAAATTTCGCATTGAATTAGATGAAAGGCAATCAGAAAAAGTAAAAATTAAAATTTACAGTTTGGAAGGAAAATTTGTTGGACAATATTCTATTGAGGCGCATGAAAAAGAATCCAATTTAGATTTGAGTCATCTAAACAATGGAACCTACATTTTGAGCATCACACTAAAAGATGCTGTAGGAAGACAAAAAATAGTTATTCAAAAATAGAAGATCGTTAATGCCTACAAACTTCATCTGGCATTAAAAAAATCAGGCCAAATAAACAAAATCATTTTATGTTCATCCTTGTTCTCTAACCTGGTATTTGCCTTATAATTTCATCTGCTACCTTTTGACAAAAAAGCACATCATTGCTTGGTTGAATATTAAGATACGCCTTCTCCCCATTCCTATCCTCGAAAACAATCTGCGCCGGCAAACCAATCGGACTTTCACCTGTCAAAACACCATAAAAAACACAGGCGGTAAGATAGATCCCTAGTGGTGATGGATGACTTCCATCGTCATCATATAATTCGAATCCTGGACGTAAGGTCCTTGCACGTTCCCAGGCCAATCCCACTGGCACTACCCTTGCATTGATCAGCTCAGCCAATTCAAAATATTTTGCTGTGATGGTTTCTTGCATAAAAGGATCCCATTCTCTCGCCCACGTCATATACAAAATTCCTTCTGCACTTTTTTCCTTAATCAGATCGCCAAACAATTTCCCATAATGCATTAAGCTATCAGGATATTGAATCGCTCTCAAGCTATGATCTTGCAGAACCACAAAATCGTAGGATCCTTGACGAATCTTATCACGAGTTGTGAGATCCTTTTCATAATTCCAATGTTGTCCAAGATGAGCACCTCCAGCAGTCGATTTTCGAGCTACCAACTTTAGACCTTGACTATCAGCCATGGCTTCAACTGTCAACAAACTTATGCAATACAAACAACGAAATTTACTCCGTACGTCTCCTATAACTTGATGACCTTTTTGCTGAAGGTATTTTCCAATATGACCAGAAGGACTGCATCCTGCATCGCATATTAAACATGAATTATTAATACTACTAGAAAAAACATTTCTAGGTTCAACTAACAAGTGCAACATTCGTTAGTAATAATTTTTTCTCTTTAGCCGAAAGATAATTGAATTTTCTCACTGGTCTATTGTTTGGTTTTCTTTCGACGCTCTTAATTGTACTCCAATGTATTTTTGTCATATCTGTTCCTTTAGGAAAAAATCTTCAAATAACTCCAATTCTATTTTCAACCGTTCCCTTGTCTTGTAACGTGTACGGCCTCGTAAAATATGTTTTCGCATCTAGTTGCTCGGCTATTTTTTCATGCAGAACAAATGTCAATCTTCTTAACCGCTTTTCCAATAATATTTCAGCCAAGAGGATTTATTTTGTGTTGCACTTGTTGGTTGAACTCAGCTTTCCTTTTATGAAGAAATATTTATCAAAGACTTAAAACCACCATATACCATTCTGCGGGCATTGAAAATGGTCGTTTCTGTATTTAAAATGGGATTCATCAATTCTGGAATTCTTGGGTCATTGGCTACGAGCTTGTTTGCAAGATCGCGTGCTTCTCGAGATTCAAATACAACCCATCCAAAGATGATGGTTTCATCATCATTTGCCTCTAAGGCATCAGAAAAAGATTTTGTCCCTTCCAATTCCATATCTTCACCGCTGTATTCAAAATAGGAAAGTGCACCATGTTCTTTCCAGATTTCTGCTATTTTTATAGCAACTGATTTATATGTATGTACATGGGCTGTAGGTATAGGCAAGACGAATCCATCAATATAATTTGACATTTTTTTCTTGTAAGATAAGCTATGCTTAGATTTGAATGACAACGGAAAAGCAAAATTCTCTTTAATAAAAATTAATTATGACTACATTGAGGTCAACGGTTTATAAAATTGAATTAATAATATGACAGAAATTAAAAAGCCAGTCCCACCTTTTACTAAAGCAACTGCCGAGCAAAAAATTCAAGCTGCCGAAGATGGTTGGAATAGCAAAGATCCGATAAAGGTATCTATGGCTTATACAAAGGATAGTGAGTGGAGAAATAGAAATCAGTTTATCAATGGAAGAGAAGAAATCCAAGCTTTCCTTTCAAATAAATGGAATGAAGAACTAGATTATAAGTTAAAAAAAGAATACTGGGCTCATTCAGACAATCGCATTGCAGTTCGATTTGAATATGAATATCGTGATACAAAAGGACAATGGTGGAGAGCTTACGGAAATGAGAATTGGGAATTTGATGAAAATGGATTGATGAAAAAGCGATTTGCTTCTATCAATGATTTAGCCATAAATGAAGCAGAAAGACGACTTTAATCCATCGATATGAAAAATTCCGAATTACAAAAAAATGTAGATTTTGTACTGGAACTTGTAATAGATGGAGATTCTAAATTAAAAGTAAAAACAAAGCTTAAAGAAAAGAAAATTTCAAATTCAAAGTCCAATGAGATCATTGACTATGCAATACTATCGCTTCAAAACAAGTATGGCTATAAAATCAAACAAAGTCTAATAAGCGGAAAACCTATTCTAGGTAGATTTGGCCTGGACGAAGGGTTGTATCAAGAATTAAGATCAAAGCAAGAAGATTATCTCAAGTACAGTCTCATGGTTGAAATCAAAGCCAAGGTGATTGAGAAAGAAAGCAATAGGATGATCTTACACTCCTTGTCTGGATCAGTTTTCTCAAAAGATGAAATACAAGCTACTATTGAAAAAGAAAGAGAAGAAATTGCTACAAGAATACGAGGTGAACAAATGGGCTACATTCTTATGAGTCTACTCGCTTTCGGTGGCGGGCTATTTTTATTGGTTTCACTAGGAGAATTTTCGTGTGATACCACTTTACCTTTTGTGTTGGGATTCTTAGTTCTTATAAAAGGGCTTAGCATGCATCCTAATGAAATTCTGGAAATACAATAGTCTACAACCCTACTTACTGATAATCTTAATTTCTACTCTTTGATTTCTTGCCCTTCCTACTGTGGTTTCATTGGAAGCAATGGGTTGTTTCTTTCCATAACCTTTAAAGGACAATTGATCACGGTCTACTCCACTTTCTACTAAAAATTTATAAACCTGGCGTGCTCTTTTTCTAGAAAGGTCATCGCAATACTCATCTTCTGGAATATTGTTGGTATGTCCGCCGAGCTCAACTACAAAATTGGTATTGTGTTTTAAAAATGAACTTAGTTCTTTAAGAACACCGTAGGAAGATTTGTTGATTGTGCTTGTATCTGCTTGAAAGTAAAGATTCTTTAATCTGATCTTCTGTCCCGCCTTCAGTTTTTCTGGATTTCTAAGCTCGGTCATGATCTTAGGCTCCTTGTATTCTTCTTTCGGTTTGTTTACAACAACTGGAGGACTGACGATTTCTTCTTCTTTTTCGTCGACGGTTTCTTTTTCTATTGGTTCTTCTAGAACAGCTACAATCGGTTCTTTTTCCGTATTCTTCTCTTCTTTTGTTTCACAATCAATCTCAATAAAATTGCTTGCTTCATCAATCAGAATGTGTCCGTTGTAAGGAAAATAATTTGGAGTAACGTAGAAAGCTTCATAGGTAATGAAATTGATCTCGGTTTGAGGTTTGATCTCAAACTCATACTTAATCCAATTGTTATTTTCGACTGGGTCAGATTCAGCGAGTAATTGTCCTTGACCACAGTACACTTTTCCTCCCCATAATCTAAAAACAGCTGGGGTGATGTAATTTTCTTCGGTAGCAGATTTATTTCCATCTAGGTCAGTAGTCCCACTCCAATAGTTATCTGATCTAGTAAGATAAATATTGAAAGTATAACACTGTCCTTTTTTTAAGGGAACATCTAGTCTTTGTGAAATCGACTCGTATGTTTCATTCTCTCTTACTACAAGACCTACATAAGATTTGCCTTGAGCGGGTTTAAGATTCACTTTCCAAAAATCATTGGGATGAATATCTGGTGGAGATTCATTTGGAAATTTACCTACTCCACAATCCAACCAACCATCAACAGACCTCATTGGGACGGTCCCTCTTCTGGGAGTATCTTCAAGACCATTGTTAAAAATAATAGCATCTTGCCCAGTCAAACTGAAGCTTAGGCAACTTAAAATGAGGATTGTGTAAAAGGATCTAGTGAAAATTATTTGCATCGTTCGTAGCTGTTATCAACATAAATAAACACTCAAAGGCCATTTTTAGTGTAATTATCGCCTTGGTTTAATTAAGTTTTAACAATTTATGAAAAAGCATTGAGACCTGTAACATCATAACCGGTTATAAGTAGGTGAATATCGTGTGTTCCTTCGTAAGTCAACACGGTTTCAAGGTTCATCATATGTCTCATACATGGATACTCATTTGTAATTCCCATACCACCGTGGATCTGTCTTGCTTCTCGAGCAATATCAAGTGCCATGGCAACATTGTTTCTTTTGGCCATTGAAATCTGTGAAGGACTTGCTTTACCATCATTGGCCAAGCTACCCAATCTCCAAGCCAGTAATTGAGCCTTGGTGATTTCTGTTATCATCTCCGCAAGCTTCTTTTGTGTCAATTGGAATTGACCAATAGGCTTACCAAATTGAACTCTTTCTTGAGAATATCTAAGTGCGGAATCATAGCAATCCAATGCTGCTCCGATGGCACCCCATGCGATTCCATACCTAGCTTTTGACAAGCAAGACAAAGGACCTTTCAATCCTCTGATATCTGGGAATACATTTTCTTTTGGTACTCTTACATCTTCAAACACAAGCTCTCCTGTAATAGATGCTCTTAACGACCACTTTCCGTGAATTTCTGGAGTAGAAAAGCCTTTCATCCCTTTCTCAACCACCATACCTCTGATCTGTCCTTCTTCATCCTTGGCCCACACCACTGCAATATCAGCTACTGGTGAATTGGTGATCCACATTTTGGCACCATTTAAAATGTATGCATCGCCATCGTCTTTAATATTGGTTACCATGCCTGATGGATTAGATCCATGGTCTGGTTCTGTCAAACCAAAACATCCAATAAACTCACCGCTACCTAATTTTGGCAACCATTTCATTTTTTGCTCTTCACTTGCATATCTATATATAGGATACATAACCAATGAACCTTGTACTGAAGCCATCGATCTAATACCTGAGTCACCACGTTCTAGTTCTTGCATGATGACACCGTAAGCAATCTCATCCATTCCGCCACCACCGTACTTGGTCGGTAAACTGGGGCCAAAAGCACCAATATCTGCAAGGCCTTTGAATAAATGAGTAGGACACTCCCCTTTTTCAGAATATGCTTCGATGATCGGAGAAACTTCTTGCTTTACCCAATCTCTTACCGCATCTCTTGCTAATAAATGATCTTCTGATAATAAGTCGTCAACACCATAGTAATCATGATGGCTATATTTATCTACCTTTGACTTGTTGGTCATTGATTCAACGGTCGATGTCCCCATAGTTTTATTTTTTTTGCAAATTTAATACATTCAGGTAGACAATACCACCATTAACACGATTAAACGTATTTATGAAAACAAGTATAGCATTGAAAGGTTTACACTTCCATTCATTTCATGGGTATTATGAAGAGGAACGCAAGATGGGTAATCCATTCGTGGTGCATTTGAAGGTAACCATTGATGATTTTGACACAACAGAGGATAACATCAAAGACACCATTAATTATGAAAATCTCTACAATATTTGCGCAAGCGAGATGAAAAAGACACAAAAATTGATAGAAACTGTGGCGCTAAACATAATTAACCGTCTTAAGAATGAATTTCCGCAAGTATTGGATGGCAAGGTGGTTATTGAGAAAATAGGACCTCAACTGGGGGGAAAGGTGGACAAGGCTGTCATAACTATGGAATTTTAGCAATAATGTATAATTAAGGCAAAGAGACAAATATTGACATTTGTATAACACTTTCAATTTTGCTAATTGCGTTTTACTAATAGACAAACAAAAATACAATGAATAGAATTATTTTAATATTGATGGTTTCAATCACCATGGCAGGTTGTGATGCGGCGACTCTGCAAAAAGTACTTGATGCAGCGGGTGAGGTTACTCAGCTTTCAGAATCGGACATTGCCAACGGGTTAAAGGAGGCTTTAGACAATGGAGTTCAAAGTGCGGTGACGAATCTTGCGAAAGAAAATGGATATTACAAGTCAGCTTACAAGATTTTACTTCCTGAGGAAGCAAGAGTTGTCACAGAAAGGCTTAAACTCATTCCGGGATTTAATAACCTTGAAGAAAAGCTGGTTCAGAAAATAAATCAGGCTGCAGAAGATGCGGCATCAAAGGCAGGACCGATTTTTGTATCTGCTATCAAGAGCATGACCATCAAGGATGCACTTGGAATTTTGATGGGTGAGAAAAATGCAGCAACGCAATACTTAAATGCCAATACATACAATTCACTTTATGGCGAGTTCAAACCTGTATTGGTTAATTCATTGAATAAATTTGGTGCATTGGATTATTGGGCGAGTGCGGTAAA
>CALFDU010000080.1 GCA_937950315.1 uncultured Saprospiraceae bacterium
GCAACATATGCAGTAGAGATCATTGCACCAACAGGAGCGGGTCAGGCATTTGAAGGATATACTTTCTCAACAGGAACGGCAGATGCAACATGTGTAGCTAGTGGTAATAGTTCAGATGTTGATTCTACGACAGGAATTTCATCATGTTTCGATCCAACAGGAAACGACGACGATGAGAATATTGATGCAGGTATTGTACCTGGAGCTAATGGAAGTATTGGTGAGTTTGTTTGGAAAGATCTCAATGCAAATGGTGTTCAAGACCCTGGTGAGCCAGGTCTTGCAGGTGTGACGATAGAATTACAAGATTGCTTTGGCAATGTTCTAGAAACACTGGTTTCAGATTCAAATGGAGGATTCTTATTTGATGGTTTGGAAGCAGGTAATTACGAAGTGGTATTTGACTTGTCAACATTGCCTCCAGGTTGTTCTTTAACTTCAGCGAATGTTGGTGGAAACGATGGTAACGATAGTGATGCTGATGCCTCTGGTTCAACAGGATGTATTAGTTTGGGTGCAGGAGAAGCTATACTTTCAATCGCAGCAGGATTTACAGAGCTTGGATCATTAGGAAGTATTGTGTGGCATGATTTAGATGGAGACGGTATTAGAGATACAAACGAGCCAGGTATTGAAGGTGTTCAAGTTAACTTATACAATGGAGATGGAGATATCGTCGGAATTGTGTTTACTGATGCAGATGGATTCTACTTGTTTGATGGGTTGACACCAGGAGATTATTATGTAGAATTTATTGATCCAGAAGGCTTCTCACTTACCATCGCAAATGCTGGAAATAATAGTAATGAAGACAGTGATGTTGATGGGACTAATGGACCAGGTACAACTCCATTCATTGAAATCGGACCTGGCGAAAATGATCTTAGTTGGCATGCAGGTTATTACCAATGTATCCTATTGGGAGATCTAGTTTGGTTTGATACCAATGAAAACGATGTTTTCGACGGTGAAGAAAATGGAGTGAACGGAATGCGAATTAATCTCTATCGATTAATGGAAAATGGCCAATATGAATTGTGGGATTTCACATATTCTGGACACAAACCAGGAACCCCTTCTGACGATGGATTCTTTAAATTCTGTGCTGCCCCAGGTACTTACTACCTTGAATTTGCACAACCACCAGTAGGTTTGGTTCCAGCTCAAGCAAATGTTGGACAGTTTGAGGAAATTGACAGTGATGTAACTGGTACGAATGGACCAGGTACGACAAGTGCATTTACCATAGTTTCAGGAACTGATAAATGTGATTTAGGAGCTGGATATTATCCTATGGGTACCATTGGGGACTTTGTATTCCTTGATGCCAACTTGAATGGATTGAGAGATTCAAACGAACCAGGAATTGGAGATGTATATATCCAAGCCCTTGATGTATTTGGCAATGTTATGGGTGAAACTTTCTCTGAAAGTGATGGATCTTATGTTATTGAGTATTTAGAGCAAACTGATGTTCATTTGAAGTTCTTTGCACCAGCGGGATATGGAACAACAATATCGCATGCAGGATCAGATGAATTTGATAGTGATATTGATCATTCAAATGGACCAATGACAACGCCGTTCTACAACATCTTCTCTGGAGAACATACTCCATCGGTAGATGCAGGATTGGTATTTGGTGTGCTTCCAGTTACTTGGGTTGATTTCGTTGGAGAACACAGAAGTACGTACAATTGGTTACAATGGGATGTTACCTCAGAATTAAATGTTTCACACTATGAAGTTGAAAGAAGTGTTGACAATGCAGGAACATTCGAAACTGTTGGAAAGGTATTGTCTCAAGATATTGCTACAGGAATTGTAAGCTATAATTTTGAAGATTATAATCTTGAAACAGGAGGAACCTACTATTACAGAATAAAGCAAGTTGATATTGATGGTGCATTCTCTTATGGCAAGACCATCGCATTAGAAGTCAATCTGCCTAGATTCAAGGAAGCAAGTGCACGTATGTATCCTAATCCTTCAGTAGGACAGTTTACATTAGAAATTGAACTGTTTGAGCAGGATGCAAGTGTAGAATATATGATTTATGATAACACAGGTAAGGTCGCAGTTGATATGACTCAATTGGCAGGATCCGTAGACTTTGGTAATCATATTTTCTCAATGGATGAAACGCAACTTGTACCAGGTGTTTATAACATAAGAATAAATGCAGGTGCAACTGTGATACAGAAAAAGTTGATTATTGTAAGTAATTAATAATCATAGGACAAATAATACGAGCCGGTCAATGTTTTCATTGATCGGCTTTTTTTTTTTGTATCAAAGTTTGTCTAAGGTGTACACACTCTTGCAATAATAATTTGACAGAATATTCTTAAATGAGAAATTCACTTTACTTTCTTGCGGGTAGACAAGTTTTGTATATAATCTAAGTGCTTGAAATACCAAGCCTAAGTACAATTTGATTTTTTTAGCTCAAGGCAAATATGAAAAATCAACCATTAGAATATTTTAAGTGATCAACAACCAAAAGTCAAAAAGTAGGACTCGGTCAATGTTTTCATTGATCGACTTTTTTCTTTGATATGGTGTCTGTAAAAGTTTTACAATCTCACATCGTGATCATGTAAAAGCTCATTCTTTGAAAAGAAATCACCTAAATTTGTTGTGGACTTAGGAGCTCATGGGTTATCAATATATTGCACATAGCGCCATGCCCAAGCTCCATTTGATTTTTTAGCTCAAGGCAAATATGAAAAATGAACCCAACTTAGTTTGCGGTATTGTAAAAATATTTGATGAAAATCTGATACCTTAAAAAAGTATCTAAAGAGAGTAGAATATAAAAGCCAAAAATTAATTCAAGTTCATTTCAATAAATTCTTGATTGCTTTCTGCTTTTTGTGCCGTACACACAAATACACCTATAAGACTAAAAAGGAATAGAAATATGAGAATCCACCATTCCTTATTTGAGAAAATGATGCTCTTATACGGCAATTGTTGATCAGCTGACTTGGTATCAGTGTTCATGTTAATCGGTTTTGGATGAAGTAACAACAATATCTGGGTAAATATGAGTGTTATTACAGCTGTAAATGTAACATTTTTATGAATTATATACATAAGTCATTGTAAAATAATTTAATACATATTATATTTTTATTTAATATATATAATTTTTTTAATTTCATTAATCTAAGTTGTAGCTTTAAGCTATCAAGAAAAATTCAATAGGTGAATTCTAAGAAGGGGAGTATAAATTTGGTTGGATGGGTAATCGGTATGATGATCGCCCTGACCACACTGCTCGTGATGTTTCCACCCAATATGAGTTTCTTAAAGAAAGGCTCTGAATACGCCGTATTTATCATGTTGGGTTTTCTATTTCTAGGCATGCTATTTATGGTCTTGCACAAGAAAAAGTTAATGGCAGTTTCATTAACCTGTGTTGCCATTCTCTGCATCTTCTTAAAAAATTCATCCAACGACAATTTGTTTTTTCCCGAAAGAAACAATTCTTCAATTTTGAGTTTGGCGCACATCAATCTTAGTTATATAGAAGGGGGTTATGAAGAATTGCTCGAGATCATTGATGAACTTGATCCAGCAATAATCTCATTTCAAGAGATGACGCCCAATTGGAATTTTATACTTAAGGAAAATTTATCCAAGGAATACATTTCTAAATATTCCTTGGTGAGAATGGATACCTATGGAATGGCATTGTATTCAAAAAATATGTTTACCAAGTTGGATACTTTTAACTACCAAGATATACCCAATATCAATATACAGTTTGAACTAGATGATCAACCTCTTCATATTTGTAGTAGTTATCTGCTACCACCATTGAATAAGTCATCTACCGAAAATATGTTGAACCATCTTGCATTGATTTCTGAAAAAGTCAACGAGATAGCAGCCCCAGTTTTTGCGATTGGTGATTACAATCTTGTTCCTTGGTCGTCAGAAATTCGTGACTTTAGAGTAAAGACTGATCTTGGGCTTTCGAGGCGGAATATAGATGTTTCAAGATTTCAAAAACCCTATGATCACATTATGTATTCCAATCATCTTGAATGCATTGCGTTCAAGGAACTTGAGGATAAGAATTTGAATCATATTGGAATTTATGGTCAGTATCAGCTCAAGGCAAATGGTTTTCAGATTGCTAGGAGCAATTGAGTTTATAAATTTGACGAAAGTGGATTATACCCATCCATCCCCGAAATCATTTTTTTAATAAAATAAGTACAATAAATAAAGAATCTCCATTTCATTAAAAACGAATGATGAGGTTTTATAGGATAAATTAAGTGACAGTAGTTGGCATTTGCTTAAGTTTTAGATTGTATTGAACTTTAGCTTGTTGATTTATCTCGTAGGCATAGAGTATATTTGAATGAACGTTGTACAAAATTGTTGATTATGAAAGGAATTGTTTTTACAGAATTTCTAGATATGGTTGAAAGCCAATTTGGATACGAAGTGGTGGATCATATTTTAGCAGAATCTAATCTGGATTCTGATGGGATTTATACTGCAGTCGGGACATATCCTCATTCAGAAATAGTACAGCTGCTGATGAATCTTTCAGATAAAGTTGGCGTAGACCCTGCCATCCTTTTAAAAGCTTTTGGTAAATATCTTTTTGATACTTTTTTAAAAGGTTACCCACAATTCTTTTCAGCAGTTGACAATGCATTTGATTTCCTCCATTCAATAGACAAGCACATTCATGTTGAAGTATTAAAGCTGTATCCTGATGCAACCTTGCCTAAGTTTGAATCTCATCAACTCGATAACCAGACGATGATTATGACCTACAGCAGCGAGCGCAAAATGGCTGCATTGGCAGAAGGGCTTATTGAAAAATCTATTGCTCATTATGAAGAGGATTGTCAAATCAAAGTAGAAAATATCGTTGCTGATGGTAGTAAAGTGAAATTTACAATTGAGCGCTCACTGGCATGAAAGAATTAGAACTTCTAAAACGAAAGCTAGAAAGGGAAAAAGCCGCTAGAAAACAGGCAGAACAAATTCTTGAAGCCAAAGCTTTAGAGTTATACACGGCGAATGAATCTTTGAGGAAACTCAATGAAAGTTTGGAAGATTTGGTTCAAGTCCGAACCAAGGATTTACAAGAAAGCGAAGAGAAATATAGGAATGTGATTGAAAACGCTTCCGACATCATTTATACCACAGATAAGGATGGATTTTTTACTTTTATTAACCCCAAAGGGGTAGCTGCATTCGGTTTTCATCTGGATGAAATTATTGGGAAAAGATTTGTCGATTTTGTTTTAGATGATTACAAACAAGACCTCTTTGAATATTATACTAAAATTAGAAAAGACAATATTGGATCTGATTATTTTGAATTCCCCATTCGATCAAAAGACAAAGAAATTCATTGGATTGGTCAGAACGTCAATAGAGTAGAAGATCAGAATGGTTCGTTTTATTACAATGCAGTCGCAAGAGATATTACGCTGCGAAAAACTGCTGAAGAAAAATTAGCAATAGCTCAGACCGCACTCACCCAAAGTGAAGTGAAATATAGATCGGTTTTAGAAAACCTTGAACTTGGTCTTATGGAAGTGGATTTGGAGGGAAAGATTATCAGAGTGTATGACCATTTCTGTCGGATGACGGGTTACGAAAAGGAAGAGCTAATCGGTAAAGATGCTATTAAGACCCTTTTGGTTGAAGAATTTGAACACCTGCTGCGTTCTCAAGATGCAAATCGTACAAATAGTGAATCCGGAGTTTATGAAGTACAGCTGCGCAGAAAAGATGGAAAACATATTTGGGTGCTGATAAGTGGAGCGCCATTTTACAATAGTAAAGGAGAGGTCATTGGCTCATTAGGTGTACATTACGAAATTACTGATAGAAAAGATTTAGAGCAGAGTCTTCAAGTCGCAAGACACAAAGCGGTTGAAGCACAGAAGGCAGAACAACAATTTCTCGCTCATATGAGTCATGAAATTAGGACTCCATTAAATGCCATTATTGGTATGACCCATCTGCTGAAGGAAACATCTCTTGAAGAAAAGCAGCAAGAATTTGTCGACATCTTAGGCGATTCGGCAAGCTTATTAAAAGGATTGGTTTCAGATATTTTGGATATATCAAAAATCGACTCGGGAGTTATAGAAAAAAATGAAACAACCTTTGATTTATCAAATTTAGCGAATCGCCTCATTCAAACATTTAAATCCAGAGCCTTTGATAAAGGGTTATTATTGGAATCAAAAATAGTCGAAAGTGATGCTTCTTTTGTGATAAGTGATAAGCAATGGATCCATCAAATATTGATAAACCTAATAAGCAACGCCATTAAGTTTACCTCTAAAGGAAGCATTACACTCTCTATTCAAAGAATCAAAAAGAATGGCAAAAAGGCCGTGTTTTACTTTGAAGTAAGTGATACTGGAATTGGTATGAATCCAGACGAAGTCAAGACTGTCTTTAGTTCGTTCAAACAGGCTAATAAGAAAATCCGAACCGATTTCGGTGGCACTGGATTGGGGCTATCTATAGCAACCAGGTTGGTGTCATTACTAGGTGGACAATTAGAGGTTAAGTCAGAAATGGGGAAGGGTAGTAGCTTTTTCTTTAGCTTACCTATGGAGACTGCGGAAAACCAAATCAAAAAATCAGTTGCATTCGATGAATTGGACTTAGTCAAAAACAACAAGGTTAAATTGCTTGTCGTAGAAGATAATATAATGAATCAGAAATATATTTCTACGCTGCTGAATAAATGGAACATAGCTTTTGATATTGCTGAAAATGGTAAAATAGCAGTCGATAAATGTGCTACTTTTAAGTACGACCTCATTTTTATGGATTTATCCATGCCTGTTATGGATGGATACGAGGCAACAAATATGATCAATGCGCAACCTGGAGCAAAGGTCCCAATCATTGCCTTGACAGCCTCCACTTTTTTGTCCAAAAAAGAATTGGCATTGAATTCAGGTATGACAGACTTTTTAGCAAAACCATTTACTCCTGAAGAGTTATCTGGAATTCTTCAGAAATACCTCTCTGGGAATAATCCTCAGTCTAATGGTAAGAAAGATGTACGAGAGGTAATAACATTGGATATGGCTAGTCTTGAAAACCTCTACAAAGGAGATCAAGAATATGCTCTTGAAATGTTCAACACGTATAAGATGGTAATCAATCCAGAATTAGATACTTTAGAGAGTTTGGTTGAGAAAGATCAGATGGAGTCCATTAAAAAACAATTGCATAAGATAAAGCCTATGTTTAAGATGGTGGGACTTGATAGTATCTATGCTGATTGCGAATCACTCTATTCCAGAATTGGAAATTCTGATATCATAGAAGTAAAGATGTCGGCCAAAAAAATCATTCAAGAAGCAAAAATGACCTTTACCTTAATTGATTCAGAGATCAAGCGTCTTGAAGAAAGCTTAAAACAAACAAATGATTAATACAATAATTATTGAAGATGAGTTGATGGCGAGTAAGTCATTGGAGAATTTATGCAGCAAGTATCAAAGAATAAATTTGATTAAAAGTGCTGATAATGCTGAAGTTGGATTGGAATATCTACAGTCAGATGCCTCTATAGAATTGATTTTGCTTGACATCGAAATGCCGGGTATGTCAGGCTTAGACTTAATGGAGAAAATTCCATATTTACCGCAAATCATATTTACAACGGGAAACAAAGAATATGCCTATGAAGCCTTTGAATATGATATTACAGATTTTTTAAAGAAACCAGTATCTGTAGATCGCTTTGACAAAGCAATGCAAAAAGTATTTGGCATTAAAGATCAAAGAAACGCCATTGCTTCTGCAAGTGCCAAACATGAATTGTATATCAAATCTGATGGGAAGTTTATTCGATTGCCCTATGACGAGATTTTCTATTTTGAAAATGTAGGAGACTATGTGAAAGTTGTAACGCAAAATGGTAATTACATCTTCTACGAAACAATGAAAAGTCTCGACAAGAAAATTTTAAATCCAAGATTCCTCAAGATTCATAGGTCATACATTGTCAATATGGGTAAGATCAAAGACATTGAAGACAACACCATAGTTGTTGAAAACAAAGTAATTCCAGTAAGTAGAGCCTATAAAAGTGTACTGATGTCCAGCATCAACCTCATTTAAATTACTACAAATCTATCGAGTGGTTCCAAAAACAGGGTAGAGCATACCAAAAATCGAAATCGACGAATTAAGGCCTTTTCTCCGCGCATATTTGTATTGTCAATAACGACAAACAATCGATAAAGTAAAATAATATGTGCGGAATCATGGGATATATTGGAAACAAAGATGGCTATCCGATTGTCATCGATGGCCTTAAAAAATTAGAGTACAGAGGCTATGATAGTGCTGGCGTTGCCATTATGAATGGCAGCCTTAGTCTTTATAAAAAAGAAGGCAAGGTCAATCAACTAGAAGCATTTACAAAAGATAAAAAGACCGATGGGAATATTGCCCTAGGTCACACGAGATGGGCAACACACGGCGAACCAAGTGATGAGAATGCACATCCTCACATGTCTCAATCAGGAAGACTTGTTTTGGTGCACAATGGAATAATTGAAAATTACGATTCCTTAAAAACATTTCTTTTAAAAGAAGGATACGCTTTTCAAAGCCAAACAGATTCAGAAGTATTGGTTCAATATATCGAATGGTACCAGTCAAAATATGACTTGGGTCTTGTGGAATCTGTAAGAAGAGCCCTCGGAGACATTGAAGGTAGCTATGCGATTATGGTCCTTGATACTCATCAGCCTGACAAAGTTGTAGTAGCAAAAAAAGACAACCCTTTGGTTTTTGGATTGGTTGATGAAGAATTTTATATCGCCTCTGATGTGAGTCCAATTTCAGGATACACACAAGAAGTAGTTTATTTAAACGATGGAGAAATTGCTGAGTTGAAAGACAATGGTGAATACAGAATTATTGATACAGCAAACCGCAATGTTGAACCAGAAATCACCATTGTTCATTGTTCTGAAAGTAGTTATGATCTTGGAGAATACGATTCATACATGCTTAAGGAAATTTTTGAACAACCCAATTCTGTTGCAGCATGCATTGATAATAGAATTGATCTTGCAGCAGGCGAAATAAAAATACCTGAAATCGATGACCATACCCGAATATTTGCGAAAGCGGAAAGAATCATCATACTTGGTTGTGGTACTTCTTGGCATGCTGGATTGCTAGGCGAATATTTTATAGAATCTATTGCCAGGACGATTGTTGAAGTAGAGTATGCTTCTGAATTTAGATACAAGAATCCAATTGTCAATGAAAATGATATCGTCATTGCCATCTCACAGTCTGGAGAAACTGCAGATACATTGGCGGCATTGAAGTTGGCCAACGAGCAAGGTGCCTTTACTTATAGCTTGGTCAATACTTTGGAGTCTACAATCGCTAGAACATCCGATACAGTGAGCTACCTAAATGTTGGAATGGAAATAGGCGTAGCATCTACCAAAGCTTTTACAGCTCAAGTAACCCTACTTTTGATGATTGCACTAAAATTGGGACGGATTAAAGGATCATTGGATAATACAATATACAGTGAATTGGTTTCCCAAATAGACAAGCTGCCAAAACTAATTTCTAAAACATTGGAGTCCAATGTCGATATGTGTGGAATTGCCAACAGGTATTACAAGAGAGATCACACATTGTTCTTAGGACGTGGATTGGACTTCCCAGTAGCTTTGGAAGGCGCATTGAAATTAAAAGAAATCTCATACATACAT
The DNA here is from genome assembly GCA_937950315.1 of uncultured Saprospiraceae bacterium. Taxonomy (GTDB): domain Bacteria; phylum Bacteroidota; class Bacteroidia; order Chitinophagales; family Saprospiraceae; genus JAHDBF01. Next base: position 9,762 of record CALFDU010000080.1, read on the forward strand.
GCTGAAGGGTATCCAGCAGCAGAGATGAAACATGGCCCAATAGCCTTGATCGATGAACAGATGCCGGTCTTTGTAGTTGCTAGTAATTCTAGCACGATCCAAAAGACAATCAGCAATGTACAAGAAATCAAATCTAGAAAAGGAGAGATCATTATGGTTGTACAGGAAGGCATGGAATTACCCGACGGACTTGCCGACGACGTGATCGAAATTCCAAAATCCCATAATTTGTTAAGTCCAATATTGGCTTCCATTCCTCTGCAGTTGTTTTCTTTTCATGCTGCAAAATTAAGAGGATGCAACATAGACCAGCCGCGTAATCTTGCTAAGTCTGTAACAGTAGAGTAAATAATCAATTCATTTTTTTAAATCACCATAAAGCTGTCCTTGTCGGATGGTTAACGAGACCCCTTTGTAAAATTGTAAATAATAAAAATTAAAACCTAAAAGTCATGAGTACACAAACAGCCACCCTAACACACAAAAATGCCAACACAATTTCTAAAGTTTATAGCAAAACAAAAACTACCTACGAAAGCCTATGCGATAAAGAAGCAACTCTCGCATTGGTAGGATTGGGATATGTTGGTCTTCCAATCGCACTAGAATTTGCCAAAACTTTCAAAGTAATTGGATTTGATATCAACAATTCAAGAGTTCAGCTGATGAAGCAGCACATTGATCCTTCAAAAGAATTGGTCATGGCTGACTTCAAAAACAAAGACATTGAGTTTACAGCTGATCCTATAAATCTCCGCAAAGCGGATGTAATGGTAGTAGCAGTACCTACTCCAGTAAGCAAAGACAAGACGCCAGATCTAACACCGCTTTCAAAAGCTTGTAAAACGGTCGGAGAAGGATTGTCAAAAGGCAATATTGTTGTTTTTGAATCAACAGTTTACCCGGGTTGTACAGAAGAAGTATGCATTCCTATTCTTGAAAAAATTTCTGGTTTGAAATGCAATGAAGATTTCTGGGTAGGTTATTCTCCTGAAAGGATTAATCCAGGAGATAAGAAACATACACTAACCAAGATTACAAAAATTGTTTCTGGATCTGACAGCTATGCTGAAGACGAAATCTATAACATCTACGACCACATCATCGAAGCCGGTGTACATCTTGCTCCTAGCATGAAAGTAGCAGAAGCGGCTAAAATTGTAGAGAACACGCAGAGAGATGTAAATATTGCATTGATGAACGAGCTTTCTACCTTTTTTGATGCACTAGATATCAATACGCACGATGTGCTGAGTGCAGCAGGAACCAAGTGGAACTTCCTTAATTTTTATCCTGGATTGGTAGGTGGACACTGTATCGGAGTTGATCCGTATTACCTGATTCATAAAGCTTCATCTATTGGAATGGATCTAGATGTGATTAGCTCAAGTAGAAAAACAAATGATGGTATGCCTGCTAAGGTTGTAGAACTACTAAAAGCCAATTTGGCAGACCAAGGAAAAAATCTTTCTGATGCAAAAGTATTGGTGCTAGGCGCAACATTCAAAGAGAATGTGTCTGACTTGCGAAATAGTAAAGCAGCAGAAATGAGTCAGTTATTAAATGCGCAAGCCAAAACACTTGACATTATCGAACCGTATGCAGATGGGGTTGAATTGTTTAATTATTACGGGCTCGAGAAAGCACAAGTGATGGATAGCGATTACGATGCTGTTGTCTATGCAGTCAATCATGATAAGTTTGAAAGTATTGATTGGGATTTTATCAAATCAATTACAAATACTGAATCAGTCGTTTTTGACTTTAAGAAATCACTAGGGTTCTTAAATGACAATAACGGAGTAAAATACTTAACGCTGTAAGTTTGATTTTAGGAGGCTGTTTGTTGTTAGAATCAAACAGTCTCCATTTACTTTTTTGAACTTTAAAAAGTTAAAATGATACATAAAGTAATTGTTTTTATACTTCTTTTTTGGACTGGAGATCTTGTTGCTCAACATTCATTTTTCCTAGATAGTCTATTTGGAAATGATCTGTCAAAGTTAGAATCGATACACCTCAATGATCAATTGTCGGAGCTGAATCTTTTGCAACATGATTACGGTCTTTCTGGCGGAGTTACCATCACCAACAATTCATTAGAGCAACTTGACGAAGGACTTTCAACCCGTGTTTTTGCAAAAATGGATCTTTGGAAAGGCGGTTATTACAGCAACCAAAATCAAAGTGAAGTGATATTTCAACAAATGAAATTGGACAGTATAAAAGGCTATGATAGGGCCTTGGATTTCAATTATGGTTTGTACTTCAATTATGTTATATATCTATTCAATCAAGAACGAGTCAAGATAATTGACAGAATCATTGAGGACAATGAAAACGTTTCAAAATACCTCAAAGATTTATACTACAACAAGCTGATAAATTATTCAGATCTGCTTTCTATGGAAAGTAGCAGAGGAGAGTATGACATTTTAAGAGAATCATTGGTGGATTATAATATTCTTGTGGACACCATGCTATCTGATTCTGATCTACCTCTTATTGATCCTTCATTGGTTTATGAAGTGGACTTCAAAGGCCTTTGTGCTTTGGTTTCCAATAATCCCTCAAGTCAGGAGATCATCGATGTAGAACACGAAATCCTGGAATTACAATCTGAAAATTTTAGAAGCCCTTATTTGTCGGCAACCATGGGCTACGATGTTTCCAGACACAGATCATTTTTTGCAGTGAATCTTAGGGTAGACATTCAAACGAATAAGAAAGACCATTTAAAAGCTAAAAAAGTAGCCGTGGTCAATAACCTCGAAGTAGAAGAAGTACAAAAGAAAAAAGAACTTATCAATATTCAATACGAATATCGGTATAAAGAAAAGCAACTTAGAAACCTATACGCAAAGAAAAGGATGATGGAGGAGACTAGACATACCTTCGAAGTGCGAAAAGAAGTGTTGTCCCTTGAAGAAAGTATCCAAGAACAAAAACTAAAAGTAGATCAGCAAAAAGTTGAATATGAAATTGCCGATTTAAAAGGGCAACTAATGCTTGATTTGTTACGGGTTAAAAGATTATTTCCCAAAACAGAAATAGCATGCTTCATTAAAAACAAGAACCACTTAAATCAGCACAAGAAGTACGCCGGCAGAAGATTTGTTATCATGGACGATACATTTAGTCTTTCTAAATTCGATTCATTGTATCTGAAGCAAAATGAGTTAAATGCGGTTGCTTCTCTCAGCGCCCTCGTGATGGATTCAACCCTTTTTATAGATCCATCAATCTATGAAACAAGGATGGATATGGAAAAGGATATTCTTTTTCAAATGGGAGATGACACAGAGATGAATATTATCATTCTCGATTTAGAAGACCTTAAAGCACTGGAACTAAAAACAATAAGTCAACAACAATTTGCAATATCTACAGTCAAGCAATAAACCAATAGAAATAAATCTAAAGAAATAAATCAAACAGTAAATCAAGCTTACAACCATGAGACAATTTAAACTAAGGCAAGAAAAGTCCTTTATTAAAGTACTAAAGGAACCACCCAATCAAAAGAAAAAAGTAAACTACAGCAGATTGGTATACATCGGAATTTTTTTGGTGGTTCTTTTCTTCTTTTTGAAAAGAGTTTACAATGCCAATATGATCATTTTTGCCAATGGTCAGATCGAACTACCTAAACAAAAAGTAACGTTTTCCAATGATATTAAATTACTAAATCTTTGGGTGCAAGAGGGTGATGAAGTTTGTACTGGGGATACCTTGTTTAGTTATTTAATTATTGGTGATGAACTTGCACAAGCAAGATTGTCGGTAAGATCCAATACTTCTTCTGATTGGATTGTGAGAGAATTGCTGTCTGTGAAAAAAAAGATTGAAATGACAAAGCTGATGATCAATCAAAAAAGGGAAAGCAGCAAGTACTTGCAAGACCTTGTCAAAACCAAAGAGTCATTGATTCTTGCAGGCATTCATGATGAATACCATCAATATAGCTTATTACAAGATCAACTTGCAAAAGCATTGGCTGACATAGAATTCCACGAGAAAGAAATTGATGTCTTTAAAGGATATCTCAATAAACTGTATGCTCAGAATCAATTGTATTCAAATGTGAATTCTGGAGAACTTGGTGTTTTTGATCAAGTGAAAGTATTTGTAGCTCCAATCGATGGCGTAATCAGTGATGTGTTTTATGGTGTCAATGAAATTTGCTACAAAAAGGAGGAAATGATTACCATTCACCAATTAGAAAGAGCGTCAATCAACACTTATTTTGATCCAGAAGAAATTAAATACCTCGAAGTGGGAGATGTAGTTAGCGTGGAGTTTCCCGATAAGAGTATGACAAAAGGAATCATTTCTAAATTCTTTGTGAGCACCTATGCTGTGCCCTCAGAATTTCAAAAGAAATATGAGCCAACAGAAAGAAATATCGTCGCAGAAGTAGTCCCACTGAGCAAGGCGGATGAAAATTCATGGAATAGCTTCTATAAAATGGAAGTAAAAGTGCAAAAAGGCCGATATTCTATTGGGCTATGACAACCAAAAAACGGAGCTTTTCAACCAATCATCTAATAAGTCATTAGAACCATGCTTAGACGCTCATCTTTGTAAGACTAAATGAAACAATGAAATTACATAAAGTCATATCCGGTCTTAAACCTGAAATTTTCCAAAATGGAGAATTTCAAATAGCCAAGATCTCTCGTCTGCAGGCAGTTGCCGAATTGCACCGAATGAGAGTGGATGGGATTGTTTTAGATAGTGAAGTACTTTTAAAAGAAGTACTGATGGACGACCGATTATACCTGAAGCCCATTTTTTATATAGGTAAGACCGCAAGACAATGTGATGGATTGGTTTCAAGTGAAACAGACCCACAAATAAGAGCCAGACTTGAGGTCTTACTACCGGCGATAAGAGAATACGAAGAATTGGGTTTGCCCAATGACAACAATGATAGATTGCTCACTAAAATTCTTCGTTACCTTGTTACTAGGAAACAATCTTTGAATGCCTTCAATAACCGATTTTCGTCTATTGGATACACCTATTCGATCGTAGAAAATATGAGTATAGAATCTGATCCATTGCATATCATCAAACATCTAAATGATTGCACAAACCAGGACTACTTCATCAAGCAAGTTGTCGATAAAATTAATATTTGCTATGATTGTCAAGGTAGTTATTTGAATTTTGGTGAGTGTTGTACAAAGTGCAATTCACTCGATCTAAAATCTGAAGAATTGGTACATCATTTTAGATGTGCCTATGTAGGCCCTCAAAGTGATTTTGTTAAAAACGAAAAACTGATTTGCCCAAAATGTGATCATCAATTAAAACATATCGGAATTGATTATGACAAACCTTCTGAAATTCATACCTGCCGTTCTTGCAATCATAGTTCGCAAGAAACAAAAATGAAAGCCAAGTGTGTTGATTGTAAAAAAGAAAATGAGCTAGATCAGTTGGTGACCATTGAAATCAGCAATTATAAAATAACCGAAAAGGCAAGAGCTTTTGCAGGTCAATCAAATCAAGTAAATGCTTTCAAACCAATAGAAGCAAATGAACATTCAGTATTGGTAAACATGGGCGCTTTTCAATTGATCAAATCACATGAAAAACGCAAAGAGAAAGGACCAAGTATTGATACTTTTCATATGATGGTATCTGTCGATGCGAGTCTACTATCCCAATTGAATAGTGGACTACAACTTTCATTGCTTGAAGAACTATCAACCATTATCAAGCCTTACCTCCTTGACAATGACCTTTTGTCAATAGATGCGGAGAAAAACATCAATGGTCTTTTAATCGATCACGAGGAAAGTGAAATGGCTCAATTGCAAGATGTTCTTCATTACAATCTCAACAAGATGCTCAAGGACAACGGTTGGGGTACCAATGAACCCATTACCATATCCATAAGCTCTATTAGATCATGAGTGCAGTTTGGGAATATTTTTTACCGGATTATATCAACTATTGGATAGAGGCAGGCTTGCCTAAGTTTGTTAGGATCTTTTGGTATTTCGTTATTTTTGAATTAACCAGATATATTAGTGCGGATTTTGTAATCGCCGGTTACTTCAAGTTGACGGAAAAGCTTCGGAATAAAAAATGGACTGCTGCTCGCAATAAATTATTTGCAGAAAATCCGTTGATTTCAATCATCATTCCCGGTAAAAATGAAGGTGGCCACCTTTATAAATTGACCAAGTCATTGGCTGAACAAACCTACCAACATTTTGAGTTGATCATCGTGGATGATGGGAGTGATGATGATACCCCAGTCATTGGTAAAAATCTAGAACGACTAGGTTTAATCCATACCTTCCTCAGAAACCCAATGAGAGGAGGGAAAGCCTCTGCTGCCAATCTTGCCTTACGTTATAGCAAAGGAAAGATTGTTGTTCACTTGGATGCAGATTGCTCTTTTGATTGTGATGCCATTGAAAATATAATTATTCCGTTTTATATGGATGATAAGATTGGTGCAGTGGGAGGCAATGTGAAGGTGAGAAATTATCGCGACAGCCTCTGTGCCAAGCTTCAAGCCATTGAATACCTCAAGACTGTTTCTATCGGTCGGATTATTACTTCCACTCTGGGTATATACAAAATCATTAGTGGGGCATTCGGTGCATTTAGGATGGATGTGATTGATAAGATAGGAGGGTGGGATATTGGTCCTGGATTGGATGGTGACATCACGGTCAAGATTCGTAAGTCAGGATTTAAAACTGTTTTTTCACCTACAGCGATTTGCTTGACCAATGCTCCTTCCAAATTTAAAATACTGACCAAGCAACGCCTTAGGTGGGATAAGTCGATCATTCGATTTAGAGTAAGGAAGCACAAGGATGTGTACTTCCCGCATCAAGGTTTTTCATGGAGCAACTTCTTCGCTCTTTTTGAAAACGTATTTTACAATGTTGTTTTAGACCTTACTTGGTGGATATACATCATCGATATGATTGTAAACTATTCTTCTAATCTTGATTTTATCATTCAGATGAATTTGACTCTATATTTTTGTGTTGGTTTTGTGCAGATGACAAGTATTTATATTTTTTCAGAGCGTAGAAAGGAAGAGTTGTATTTGTGGAAGTATCTTCCACTTATGAGTATTTATACTGGATTATATCTGCGCATGGTGCGTTCAAGAGCCTATATTGATGAGCTACTTTTTAAGAAAAGTTATGATGATCCATGGAACCCAGTAAAGTCCAGTAGCCAAGCAAAAGCCAATGGGTTTTAAGATTGTCAAGCACAAACCATCCCAACATGCGGGATCCCATCCTCCAAATATTCTTCACCCACCGTCACAAATCCCAAACTTCCATAAAATTTCTGAAGATGCGATTGGGCTGAAATCTTAATCTTATCCTCTGGTGCAAATGCTCTACAGACTTCCATTGCAGCCTCCATCAATCTGATGCCTTCTCCCGTTCCTCTTGCAACCTCTGCCACAATCACTCGCCCAATTGAAATATAGTTTTCATAAGAAATACCCTTTGGTACAATGCGTGCATAACTCAATAGCTTGCCCGATGCATCTCTGCCACTGACGTGATATGAAGCCTGGTCCTTGCCATCCGCATCCAAGTAAGGGCAGTCCTGCTCCACGACAAACACCTCTTGTCTCAAGACCAAAATATCATAGAGCTCATCCAAACCAAGCTCGTTGTATGGTTTACTTTGATAGCTTATCACGATGATGTATCATTGGATTTGTGATGTGATATAGTATTCAATACTATTGTTGACAAGTAATTTCAACGATCGTACCCACCAAGCAGATGCTAGCAAAGTCTTCTCTGATTTCAAGCTTCAGCATTACAGTCTCGTCTTGAACAGGATCTGTGACAAATTCTGCGAGATTAATTGGCTCATACGCATTGTCTCCGCGCACAAGCACCCAACTACATCCGTCCAGACCTTGGAGATTGTCTAATATGTAAGTCTCTGCTCCCGGACAACTGTCTACCAGATCCGATTCTGGCTCCTCACATTGTGTGAAGGTGAAACCAATCACAAACAATAGGCTGAATAATTTGATCATTTTCATTGTAATTAATTATCTAAGGAAATCTGCAAGCACACAACTCAACTTTCCTTGTACGATATCACCATCAGGATGAAACAATTCGTAAGATATCAAGTAGATTCCGATGGAAGCTTTTTGCGTATCATTTTTGGTTCCATCCCAAGTCAGTATGCCTTGATTGGAAAGTAGGGTGTTGTCGTACAATTCTTTGATGAGAAATCCGCGGTCATTGTATATTCTGATTGTGGCCAAAAAGCCATTTTTTTCTAGGTTGTAGTTCATGATTAATTGATCCTGGTCACCATCTTGATTGGGAGAAAATGTTTGCTGCTGAAGACTGAACATGGTGCTGTTATCAATCTCGCCAATCAACTGCGAGTTTTCATATCCAGGAGTAGCAAATCCTGCAGGCTCTGAGGCAGACTGCCAACTAGAAGGATTGTTGGGATCAATTTCAGGACTGATCTTTTCAAGACTCACACCTTCGTTGTCATCCAACAAGATGTAATGCCAGTCCTCATCATAATCCAATGAATCAACCATAATCCTCACTCCCGTAATCTGTCTTCCAAATACAGCTACGTTTCCATCAGAATCATTGTAAGATGGAATTCGGTTTTCGATGACATTGTCTGGTGCAAGAATCATATAGTTGTCCTCGAGCCATGCTACATCAGGGCATATGGCCAAGTAACTTTTTGGCAACAAAGCGCCACCCGTCGTGATAGGTTCAAAACTATTTTTTTGAACATTGGCAATTTCCAAGGTACTTAAGTCGATCAACTTGTCTGAGGCGTTATAAATTTCTACAAAATCAAAACCTCCTGTCGTTGGATTAAATAAAATCTCATTTACATAAATGTCTCCCGGTTGTGCCGCTTCTACCAATTGCAAAAATTCTGTATTTGGATTAATGACATTGCCGGCAACGTCTGTAAGGTTGCTGATGGTGAGCTCGTATCCAATACCACTTTGTAATGGATTGGTAGAATAATTTAAAGTGACAATAGAGGTGTTGTCTTGATCGATCGTCACGGATGTCGGTGCACCCAATGAAGGTGTAATATTATAATTACTCAAGGTGTTGAGTTGAGCAAAATCCATTTCTTCTGTAAATACAACATCGATTCGTGATGGAGACACCAAGGTCACATTGCTCACACTTGGTGATTCCATATCTGGAAGCAACGGTTCCACCACCACATCATCAAAAAAGTATTTGTCTGTTCTCGTGCTCGTATATTCCATGGAGTACCCAAAAAGAATGGATTGGTCCAGCCAGGCGATGTCCATATTAATCTCCCATTCAAGTTGTAGTCCTGTCTGACCGTAATCAACGAATAAGCTCCATATGTTGTCTATTGTTTTTTCTAGCACAAAGCTGAATTCTGCAGGATCAGAACCTAAGGCACCCATCGATGCACTGGCAATGATATTGGTCAAACCATTGTTGCTTTCGTACAAATTAAGAGCATCATTTGAGCCCGACTCACCAACTTCAAAATACAAACTATTGCCTATGGAAGGATCCAAGTTGTCAGCAGCCAAATAAATTCTTAATATGTTGGATCCGGAAGGAGAAAAATCCATCAAGCAGTAGGATTTCCATCTGATACTATCCTCGAGAGACGTCAGCGTATAGATAAATGATTCCCCTGCATCTGGTGCATTCAGCTGAAGCGCCAAATCTTCATTGACGATGAATGTGCCGGCCGTGTCAATCCATTCAGGGGCATTTATGAAATCCCCGTCATCAAAACTGTCATTTACTTGGCAATCGCTAGATATTACAAAACAAAAAACAAGCGATATAGCTACTATCCATCTCATATAGATAAAAGTAGTATAATCCTTGTTATTTTACTATTAATGAGTAAAAATGTGTGGTTTCAGACGGATCTTGCGACAGCTATTTTATAGGCTTTCGCCAAATATTTAAACTCCGATTGATAAATTCACATCAAATGTATGCGACTAGCTTTACCCTAAGCAGGTTTACCATATATTTGTATCTTATTTATAATGTACAAAAGGAAATAATATGAAACTAGCGGTAGTAGGCGTGACTGGCCTAGTCGGTGGAGAAATCATGGAAGTATTGAATGAATATGGATTTGAGATAAACCAATTCATTCCTGTAGCATCAGAAAGATCCGTAGGTAAGACCATTCAATTCAGAGATGCAGATCATACCATCGTAAGTATGGATGCTGCCATAGAAATGAAACCAGACATCGCCATTTTCTCTGCAGGTGGTTCGACTTCAACAGAGCACGCTCCTAGATTTGCTGAAGTAGGAACAGTTGTTATTGATAATTCCTCCGCCTGGAGAATGGATCCAACCAAGAAATTAATTGTTCCTGAAATAAATGCAACACAATTAACGGCCGATGATAAGATCATCGCCAACCCTAATTGTAGCACAATTCAAATGGTAGTCGCGCTCGCGCCATTACATAAGCAGTTTGGTATCAAAAGATTAGTAATTTCAACGTATCAATCTTTTACTGGAACAGGAGTGAAAGCAGTTCGCCAATATGAAGCTGAAAAAGAAGGAGGTACGATGGGAGAAGACAATGCCTATCCACATAAGATTTTTGCCAACTGCTTGCCACATTGCGATATCTTTTTAGACAATGGTTATACCAAAGAAGAAATGAAATTGGTACACGAGACAAGAAAGATTTTAGGAGATGATTCTATGGGAGTGACGGCAACAGCTGTAAGAGTTCCTGTGTCCGGTGGACATTCTGAATCAATTAACGTAGAATTAGGAAACGAATTTGAGATAAAAGAAGTTATATCATTGTTGGAGAACATGGATGGATTGATTGTTCAAGATGATCCAGCTAATAATGTATACCCGATGCCCTTGGATGCGCACAAAAAGAATGAAGTTTTTGTAGGAAGAATTAGGAGAGATGAGTCCAAGGAAAATACAATGAATATGTGGGTAGTTTCAGACAACCTACGTAAAGGAGCAGCAACCAATGCTGTTCAAATTGCAAACTATGTAAAGAAGAATTTTATAAACTAAGACACCTGGGGCAATACGAGATTGCTTCAATTTGAAAACTGATGCGAAAGCATCTTTTAAACAGGAGATTTTCTCCACAGTATTAAACAAAAAATTACCGCAAGATGAAAAAGAAAATTGTTATCTGGGCAAACGATGAAAACGATCAGAAGATCCTCGTTGGCTTAGAACTAAAGGCCGAAGAAAACAAAATTGCTATTCACACATTTCCTGAAGAAGTTGCTACAGAAGTATTCTACAACGAAATGATGGAGAACTGGAGAAACGACAAAGACGTAAGCTTTCCTGAAGGACACACCACTGTTGAAAAACCGTTGAGCATTACAGAATCTATCTTACCTGACAATATTAAAGTAAACCGTTCTGATGTTGTCAACAGAGCTGCTACAGAATGGCAGTTCATCGTTCTATCTACCAAGTTGTACGAAATGTACAAGTCCGAATTGGAAGAGAAGAAAGAAAAGGTGATGGAGATGTCAACCTTCGACAACAGCGTTTGGGCCGAAATGAAAGAGTTTTGGAACAAGGTGCAAGGCCAGGTTTTTGATAACAACCTTCTTAGAGATCATGCAAATCAATTAAAAGAACACACCAATTCAATTTTTGACAAATTGAAAAAATTAAGAGCTTCTCTCGACAAGGAGTTTGATGAGTTGTCAAAAAGAAACAAAGGGGTTTTCAATGCCAAGTTGGTAGAAATTGATGAAAAAATAAACAAAGGCCTAGGCTTAAAACCAATTTTCGAAGAACTGAAAAAACTACAAGGTGAATACAAAAACACCAAGTTCAACAGAAAAGACCGAGCAGAAATCTGGGATAGACTAGATGGTGCTTTCAAGAAAGTAAAAGCCAACAAACCTGGTGGTGGAAACAAGGTGCATGCCGATGGAAACAATCCATTGCAGAGGGTAGAGCGTAGATATGCTGGATTGATGTCTGCCATCAACAAGATGCAGAGCTCTATCAATCGCGATCAAAAAGATATTGATTATGAATCAAGAAAAATCAATACCACAGATGGCCAACTGGAACAACAGATTAGACAAGCCAAACTTAAAATGATCGAAGGCAGAATCGCCTCAAAGAAAGTGAAGCTTGCCGATATGAATAAAACAAAGGCTGAGCTCGATGCGAAAATCGCAAAAGAAAAGAAGAAAGCAGAAGTAAACAAAGCAAAAGAAGAAGCCAAAGCAAAAATCGCTAGCCAAATCAAAGAAAAATCTGCAGCCATTTCTGCTGAAGAAGAATCCACTTTGAAAAAAGCAGCAGAAGACATCGCTACCAAAGGCAAAGCCAAAACTGAGCCTAAAGTAGATCCAAAGGCAGCAGTAGCAGCAACGGCGATTGCAGCAACCGCAGCTACATCAGAAAGTAAATTAGAAGATGCCACTGAAGCAGTAGCTGATAAAGTAGAAGCAGCAAAAGAGAAAGCATCAGAGGTAGCAGATGCAGCAGCAGATAAAGTAGAAGTAGTAAAAGAAAAAGCTGCAGAGGTAGCAGATGCAGCAGGTGAAAAAGTCGAAGCAGCAAAAGACGAAGTAGAAGATGTCGCCGGATCATTAGTAGAAAGTTCAAAAGATGCACTTTCAGTGGTAACCGATAAAGTTGAAGAAGCAGGTTCGGGACTATTGGGAGCTGTTGGTGGATTGATGGATGCAGCAAAAGAAATGCTTGAGGATGCTGTTGATTCGGTAGCAGCCGTAGGTTCTGTTGCCAAAGATCAAATCACAGAATCTCTAACTGGAGAAAAGCCTGATGAAATTGTTCCTTCATCAACAGAGACCAGAGAGAACAAAGTAGCCGACTTGTTGGGTGCGAAAGCAGATGATGCTGAGCCTAAGAAAGAAGGCATCAGTGGCGGATTGCTAGGAGCAGCTGCTGGGTTACTAGGAGGAGTCGTTGCAGGAGCTTCTGAACTAGCAGGTGAAGCCAAAGAGAAACTCGAGCAACTAGGTGAAATCGTTGAAGACAAAGTTGAAAATCTTGCGGATATCGTTGAAGATAAAGTAGATGAAATTTCAGGCGAGGAAGAATAACACATAATATCTAGAAGTAATAAAAATCCCGACCCAATTCATTTGGAGTCGGGATTTTTTATAATCTTAATTGTCCATTATTTAAGAAGTGTCTGCGAAGAAATGTAGTTCATGCCTAAATTAAAATGAAAGCACAATAGGTTTCATGATACCTATGAAATAAGAATCTGAAGAAAATCAGAAATTAGTATCTGTAATATTTAATCTTTCGCTATTGAAGTAATAAGACCGTCTACGGCAAAAACCATTAATGCAAACCCACCAATAATTAGGCATATATTTCCAAATTCTCCTATTTCGTTACAAACTTTGTAAACGCCGATTATAGAAATCTTTAGGCACATAGAAAGAGAGAATCCAATACCAAAACTTTTAATTAGATCAGAAGTGTCTTTCTCTCGACCTAGAGTTTTTCGCCTCAAGAAATAGAAAAGAGTAGTAAGGGCTGCAAAAAATAGCCCCAAATGTACGTGGTCAATGGACCTTAATAAAACTTCGATTTTTAAATGAAATTACCAGTCAACAAAACTATAATCACTGCAACAGATACTGGCCCAGGCAAAAATGAAGATATAGCAAAATATATCCCCATAGATGATAATAGACTATAGCCAAAGGACTTTAGGTTTATTTGCTTGCTCTTTTTCATTGGATGATACTTCTTTATATAATATTACATAAGATAAGTATTTTTTGTTTCACGTTTAACATTAAAATGAAATTCATGTAAAAAATACTGCTTTCACTATTGATGTGATTTTAAAGAAGTAGGTAAACAATTATTTGAAAAATATCAATATGTATAGAAACCCCAATTGATTTTTTCTACAACAATTGATACGCCAGAAACGCAAATCCATAGGCCAGCACAAACATGAAGGCAAATTGATATGCTGCATATTTCCACTTGCCAGTTTCCTTCCTGACTATCGCAAGGGTACTCATGCACTGCATCGCAAATACATAAAACAACAGCAGAGATATTGAAGTAGCCATATTGTATCGCTTTTCTCCGGTATCAAGATTGGTCTCATTCCGCAGTCGCTCTACGATGGATGATTCGTCTTCCGAACCAATACTATAGATGGTACTCAACGTTCCTACAAATACCTCTCTAGCCGCAAAAGAAGTGATCAAAGCAATCCCTATTTTCCAATCATATCCCAATGGCTTGATCACAGGCTCGATCACCTTTCCCAAATAACCAGCATAAGAATACTCCAATGCAATCGATTCACGATTGACCTCACTGGCATGGTCTTGATGGGTCGCTTGATATTCTGCATATTTTTGATCAATGAAAGATTCTGTCTTTGGACTAAAGCTAGCAAGCAACCACAACACAATCGATATCAAAAAGATGATCTTTCCTGCCGAAACGACGAAAGACTTGGTCTTGGAATATGCATTGTAGAAAACATTCTTCCAGTTGGGCATACGATACATCGGCAACTCCAATGTCCAAGCCGATTGACTTGTAATATTGCTTCGCTTATTAATAATATAAGCGACAACCAAAGTAGCAATCACACCCAGCAAATAAAGTGCAAAAAGAGTAATCCCTTTTGCATCTATCCATCCCGCATTTTCTTTGGGATACATGACAGCGATCAAAATCGTATAAACCGGCAACCTCGCACTACAAGTCATCAATGGCGAAGCCATTATGACTGCCATCCTTTCTCGACTATCTTCAATCATCCTCGTACTCATAATTGCAGGAATCGAACAAGCCCAAGAAGACATTAAAGGCACAACACTCTTTCCGCTCAGCCCAAATTTCTGTAAAAAGTTATCTGCGATATAAGATATCCTAGACAAGTAACCAGAATTCTCCAGAATGCCCAACAACAAAAACAAAATCGCAATCTGCGGTATGAAAATCAAGACGCCTCCGAGTCCAGGTATGATCCCTTCCGACATCAAAGATGACAACCAAGGAATGCTGATTTTAGCAGACTGCTCTGATGCCCATGCAAAAAACTGATCAATCCAATCCATCGGAATGCCAGAAAGTGTAAACACACTTTGAAAGACAACCAACATCACTGCAATGAAAATCAACATGCCCCAGATCGGATGCAATAATATTTTATCTGCTCTTTTACTTCCTACCAGAATATCAACCTTGGTCGGATCCTCTTTCAATACATCATTGGTAATCTTACTCACCAACACTTGCCGCTGTGAAAAATCTGTTTCTAAGAGATTGTATTGCTCATTGGTAAATTCGTTCTGGTGATCGATAATGCTCTTCAGATAGATATTCTGAAAACCATTTTCATCGATTTTTTCAAATTGACTTCTTCTGAACGTATGTGGAACCTTGGCCTTGTTTTCTCGGATTAGTTTTTCCAATTCATCCAATCCTTCTCCCGTCTTTGAATTCATCAAGACGACCTCGCAGCCCAAGTGGTTTTTAATTTTTTCTTCGTCAAGAACCAGTTGTGATTTTTTCAACTCATCCTTAAAGTTGATGACCAATATGATCGGCAATTGTAAATCCGCAATCTCTGAAAAGAGTAGGAGAGAATCCGCCAGTTGAAGACCATTGGCTACAAAAAGCAAAGGACTTCCTTCTTCGGCATACTTTAGTATTTCTTGAAGACTGATTTTCTCATCCAGGCTGTCTACCCACAAAGATTTAAGTCCCGGTAGATCAATGATCTTAGTACCATTAAAATCTCCAGATTTCTTCTCGACAGTTACGCCCGAGTAATTTCCGATTTTCTGATTAAGCCCCGTAAGCTTATTGAATAGACTACTTTTCCCTGAGTTGGGTTTACCTATAAGCGCTAGTTGCTTCATTTTTCAGAATACTTTACCACCTCAATACATTCGGCATCCCTGTTTCTGATGCTGATCATCTTTCCCCTTATGGAAATATTGCAAAGCTTGGCAAAGCGTGGGCTGTAGTTTTTCTCAATGAGACTGCCTAGGCATACTCCATTGATCAGCAGTGTCTTCTTAATATCATCACTCACATTCAACGACGCAAGTATGGCGCTATCTCCTTCTTTCAGTTCCTTAAGGTTCATCACCCCAAAGCTAAATCTTATTTTGAATTAATCTAAATAAGATGGAAAAGAATTTAACAAGTGATAAATTAATCTATCACATAAGCTCCATCACAATGATGGATATTCCTTCAAGCCAAAAACCAAGGTTGAGGGCAAATAATATGAGGATACTGAGATTGAGATTTATTCTGTTTTTCTTTTTCCAAAACAAAAGTGCTAACAACATAGGTAACCATAAGAGAAAAAGATAGATGAAGTAGTAGTTGCCCATTACCCTGTCCATAAATTGATAAGTTTCTGGATTCGCTGTCATAATTAATTCAAAAAGATAAATGAGAACCAAAACACTATTCAGAATGCACACCACGAGATTCAATAAGTTTATGGAAGGTTGATATTGATCTTTCGAAACTTTGAAAATTTTGAGAAGCACATATCCAAAGAAAAGTACCATGGCCAGTACAGACAAAAAATAACCTACGATATAGTAAAAAGGGTAAATAGTGGTATGCCATCCAGGTACTACGCCATCAAACATAGACTGTTATTTATACATAGGTTCGCCGTTCAGATCATGCGTCAAGATATCACTCATATAGTCAAAGAAAGGTCTGACCGCTTTGTAATCTTTAACCAACTGCTTTAGAAAACCTTTGTCAGTTACTTCGCTGTCTTTGTATTTGACGTAAGTCAGAAATTGCTTGTATCTGAGTAAGTCTACCGCCGGATCTTCCTTATCAAATCCCTTTGGGCAAGTCTTCAATTGCTCGCCCTCCAGCTGCCCAAAGTGATCCTTGAACTTCTTACTTTTAAGTATTTTTCTTAAGCGATCCGGATCTGAAGAAATCTGCTCACGGATCAATTTTAAATCTTCTTTATTAGGATTCCAAAACCCTGCGCCCATCATAGATTGTCCACCCGGTTGAATGCCAAAATAATATCCTCCTCTCAACCAAGGAGTATCTCGATCCATGCTTCCTCCCATGTGTGTTTTGTACGGGCTCTTGTCTTTTGAAAAACGTACATCGCGATAAATTCTAAACAAGGTTTTCTTGGGAGATTTTTCAACAATGTTGTCATGCTTTTGCATCTCTTGCATCAGAGCAGCAGCAAAACCTTGTAAGTTTTCATGCATCGCTTCGTAGCGAGGTTTGTTCTCTGCAAACCATTCTCGGTTGTTATTCTTGGATAAATCTTTTAAAAACTTAAGGGATGATTTTTCAATAATTGACATGACTATCTTGATTATACTTTTTAAAATTTATGCTTGACTGACACTTTCTTTGGGCAACATCCTGAGGACAATCGTTCCCACAATACCCGTCAAAACAAATCCAATCGCAATCCATTGTGATAATGACCAGTCCATACCCATCAAGTCATATCTCGGATTTACACGGATTCCTTCGATGAAGAACCTTTCGATTCCATTCAATATCAACATGATGAAAAACAACATCCCTGCGATTTTAACCCGCTTTCTCAATACCCACAATATCGCCATCACAAGAAAGGACATCGTGATTTCATAGATAGGGGTAGGGTAGACCGGCTCACTGAGTTTGTTGCAATATAATCCTTCGCACCCCTGCATGTATTCTCCTTGATTTAAAACATTGTGCGGATAGTCATATGCCCATACCCAATCAGGTAAAAACCACCAGCTTGGTTGTGCTGCCAAGTTTACAATTCCCCAATCGCCATCTCCTGCGAAGTGACAACCCATACGACCAACGGCATATCCTACCATAATCGCTGGCGCAGCCACATCCATCATATGTCTCGTATTCAAGCCAATCTTCCTAAAATACATCGGCACAAAGATGAAGCAACAGATCAATCCTCCATAAATGGTCAATCCACTACCCGAAAACATCTGCCCAATTGGATCCTGCACAAAATCACTCCAGTTTTCCAATAACGAAAATAACCTCGATCCCGCCACACCTACGATGGCACAGACAATCATAATATCTCCCAACTTCTTATGAGGAGCAACAAGATATTCGCCTTCTACTGTCGTCGCCTCAGTTTTCTGGTTTCCTGTATAGTAATATATACCACCCAATACCAATCCACCGATGATCCCACCGATCCATGATCCTTGCATAGAAAATATGGTCCCAGAAGGATCTGCCTTGAATGCCGGAAAATTAGCCACGATATAAGGCAGCTTAAATCCAAAGAAAAAACCGATAATTCCATTGACTATCCCTTCACGGATCGCCATTTTGCTTTTATCAACTCGTTTGACTTTGATTTTTTGCAAGAGACCTTCGCCTTCTTTTCGGATCATTTCTCGACGCACAATACCAGCCGCAGAAAGCAGCGCAAGGGCCAAAAACACACCAAAAGTCTTAAAAATGGAGGTCCAATTGTCAACATTGGTACCTAACAGGTCGTGGAAAAAGTATGAGAGGTCTGGATACATTGTATACTATTATTCATTTTGAATCACAAAATAGGAAACTGCTTGTCAATAAATCCAAATCTATATACTAATGCTCATATTTAATCTGTTAATACCGTATACTTGTATTTCCAAACACGCAATAGTTTCCCATTCCCTTTATTAATTTGACAAAATGAACAGCTTGAAACAGTTATTTGTTATACTATTATTATTGGTTGGTTCCATTGCATTTGGACAAGGCATGACCCTTCACGGCGGTACGAGCTCAATGAAAAGCGAGTTTTTAGCACTTACGCCTGATGAAACTGCCCACTCTGGTTATCACCTGGGTGCCGACGGTAGATTAGGAGATGATGGTTTTTATTTCTTGGTCGGTCTTCAATACCACAAACTAAGCCTCAGCCCAACAGAAAAATTTTCTCTAATGCCGACAGACCCAAGCATGAACTTCATCAAAGGGAAAGGAGGTTTCGCCTTTAAAATCTTTCAGATAAACAAAGACATCGTTGCAAGACTTAGAGTGTTAGGTACGATAGATTATTTACTGAATGGTCATAGTTTGAACCAAGATCTCGATCTGGATTCCAAACAATTTAACGAAGCTGTGGCTGGTGCAGGTGGAGGTCTAGAAATAGATGTTTATTTCATGACATTAAACTTAGAATACCAGAAAGGATTTTTTAATGCTTTGAATGAAACACCAGATAGCTCCTTGGATTTTTTGACATTTTCCTTGGGAGTGAATTTTTAAAAAAGAAACATTTATCGCAGAAATAAAGATGGATGCGATCGATATAAAGAAGAATTGTTAAACAAGAGACGCCTCATAGATTCCTTCAGGAGTCAGCGTTTCAAGTTTTACTGACCTGAGCTCGTTAACGAGCGAATCAACACCTTTTAGTTTTACCTTGATGTAGTTGCTGGTGAAGCCTGTGACATACTCTTGGTCTTTTGAATGCTCTATCAACACCCTTTTAACTTTTCCTTCGCTCTGTCTGTAAAAAGCACGCTTTTTCATGGCAGAGATATTTCTCAAGATTTCATTTCTTTCCTTTCGCGTCTTCATCGGGACCACATCTTTCATTTCACTGGCCAAAGTATTCGCCCTCTCAGAATAGGTAAATACATGGAAGTAATTTACATCCAGTTGCTTCAGAAATTCAACCGTTTCCTGAAAGTGCTCATCCGTTTCTCCTGGAAATCCTACGATTACATCTACACCTACACAACAATCTGGCATGGTTTCTCTGATCCATTCGATCCTTTCTTGGTAGAGTTCCCTCAAATATCTTCTCCTCATCAACTTCAGAATTTCATTCGACCCTGATTGAAGAGGTATGTGAAAATGCGGCACAAATTTTTGAGAGCTTGAGACAAAACTGATAATCTCTTTCGTCAATAAATTGGGTTCAATAGATGAAATTCTAAATCGCTCAATCCCTTCCGTCTGATCCAATGCTTCAATCAAGTCAATAAACAGCGCCTCTTTTTTTGGTTTGGTCCCCTCGATCACCTCCGTTCCATTTCCAAAGTCTCCAAGATTCACCCCAGTCAACACAATTTCTTTTACGCCTTTATCCGCAATCGTCCGCACATTTTTAAGCACATTTTCTATCGTATCACTTCTTGATTTTCCTCGTGCCTGCGGTATCGTACAGAAAGAACAATTGTAATTACAACCATCCTGTACCTTAAGAAATGACCTCGTTCGATCACCAAATGAAAATGATTCCACAAAACTATTGGCTTCCTCAACTTCACCCGCGATCACCATCCCTTTGTCTGTGGTAGTAATCTGATCGATGTAATTCAACACATTGAATTTCTGGGCAGCACCCAACACAAGATCAACGCCTGGAATATTGGATATCTCTTCGGGCTTCAACTGAGCGTAACACCCGATGACCACAATTTTTGAATCTGGATTTGCCTTTTGCGCTTGACGCACCGCATACCGACACTTACGATCCGCAAAGTCAGTTACTGAACAAGTATTGATCACATAAACATTGGCCGGCTCACCAAAATTAACCGTCGCATAGCCCTTATCCTCAAACATTCTACGAATGCTCGAAGTCTCTGAGAAGTTTAATTTACATCCCAAGGTATGAAACGCTGCCGTCTGTGGTGTGGACATGCCGCAAAGATAATTTATCGTCCTATTTATTCTACTTTCGTCAAATATTTATACTTCCCACTTTGAATTACTTTTTTACCCTCATTAAGTCCTTTTTGTATCTCTGAAACCCATTTTTTGGTCATTCTATTTAACAAGCTTAGCTTTAAGGATATGTTTTTCAATCACTTCACTATATTTACAAGCTAAGTCCTAAAAATGAAGCTGAAATATCTGTTGGTATTAATCCTATTTGCATGCATAACCAGCTGTGTGCCTGAGTCTAAGATCGAATTGACCGAGGTAAAAATCGATTTACAAAACCAGGTAGTACAACGCATCATTGATCACGAATTGGAGCAGAATCGCGATAGCCTATTCGCTTACGCCAATTCTCCCGACCCTACACACAGATACCTCGTCGCTAGAGCATTTTCATCTTTTCAGACTGAACGTTCACTAGATATCCTGGACAGTCTTATACACGACCCATCCAAAAGAGTAGCTGCCATGGCTGCATACTCGCTTGGCCAATTGGGCTCACCCAAAGCGGAAAAGATATTGGTCAACGCATTCAAATCCCAAGATACTTCTTCCGTCAACAACATATTGAACAGCCGGATATTAGAAGCCATCGGTAAGACGGGAAGTGGCAAAATGCTAGAAGCACTCGCATCAGTGACCACATATAGAAATACAGATACTTTATTGTTGCTCGGACAGACAAGAGGTTTTTACCAATTTGCCCAACGTGGAATTATTTCAGACAATGCAACCAAAATGGTCATCGGCTATATCAATGATAAAATGTATCCAAGCTCTGTAAGACTAATGTCAGCCCAATATCTCGCCCGCAACGAAGCGGTGAAAATTGATGACTACAAATTTCAAATAACACAGGCACTCATCAAAGAGCAAAATCCGGATATAAAAATGACACTTGCTTTGGCTCTGAGAAAAATATCGGATAAAGAAATTCAAGATGTTCTGCTTAGTCAATTTGAATTAGATCAAGATTGGAGAGTAAGAGCCAATATTATAAAGGCCATCGCCGCACAAGATTATATCACTGGAGCAGAATTGATGATAGAAACCCTCAATGATCCAGACCTAAGAATCGGGCTAGCAGCCGCTGACTTTTTTGTCAACAACGGAAACAAAGACGATGCAGTTGTATACCGTAGTCTGGCAAGACAAAAAGAAAGACCTTGGCAAGTGCGATCGCGATTGTACTATGCAGTATTTAAGAACCTGCCATATTACTATACCAAAACGCTGACAGCCACTCGATATGACATACTAAAAGTCATCGAGGAGGAAGAGAATAAATTTGCGAAAGCGGCATACATATCTGCTTTAGGAAATGATCCTGGTGCATATTCTGACTTGATAAAAATGATGGAAGAAGCGGACAACCATACCGTCAAGCATGCTATTATCATGGCCTTACAAACCATCGTAAACCATGATGAATTCAACCAGACTTTCCAGACCACAAGAGGTTACGTGAAAAGACAAATCCTTGCATTGATCAACGAAGCCTTGGAATCAAACGATCCGGGATTGGTCGCAGTAGCCGGTGACATGATCGCCAGTGAAAAGGCGGGATTTAATACTATGATCGATTCGACTACTTTGATAGAAAATGCGCTTGATGAGCTAAATATTCCAAGAGATATTGAAGCCTATCATGCCTTGGAAAAAGCACTGGCCTTCATGAAAGGAGTGAAAGATCCAGTCTTGACCAAAGTCGATGCTAAGTTCGATCCAGACTTTAAGTTGCTAAACCACTTTAAACAAGGAAACAATGTGATTGTGAAAACCAGCCGTGGTGTATTTACCATTGAATTGTATCCAGAACACGCACCAGTTTCGGTCATTAATTTCCTGAGCTTGGCCAATGATGGATACTACAATGGAAAAGAAGTGCATCGTGTTGTACCCAACTTTGTGACCCAACTGGGATGCAATAGGGGAGACGGATACGGTAGCCTTGATTACAACATTCGGTCTGAAGTAGGACCGATGTATTATGATGGAGAAGGCTATGTTGGGTATGCATCAGCAGGATTGCATACTGAGTCTTCTCAATGGTTTGTAACCCATTCTTCAGCGCCACATCTCGATGGTAAATACACCATTTTTGGGAAAGTGATAGAAGGAATGGATGTTTTATCTAATATAGAAATCGGTGATGTTATCGAGGACATCATTGTAAAAATAATATAATGAAAAAGACCGCTTTGTATGATGTTCATGCCGCACTGGGTGCTAAAATTGTCCCATTTGCAGGTTATGAAATGCCACTGAAGTATACCAATATTATTGATGAACATAAGGCCGTAAGATCCAATTGTGGAATGTTTGATGTTTCACACATGGGACAATTTATTGTAAGAGGGAAAGAAGCCCTTCAGCTTGTCCAGATCATCAGTAGCAATGACGCATCATTGCTTGAAATCGGAGCAGCTCAGTATTCTGCTATCATGAATAGTACAGGTGGAATCGTGGACGACATGATTGTGTATAGACTTGATGAGGATATGTGCTCTGAAGGAGAGCAAGCATTCATGTTGGTCGTCAATGCCTCCAACATTGATAAAGATCTCGCTTGGATTAATGAGAACAATACTTTTGATACACGCGTTATAAACATTTCTGATAAGACGGGATTACTCGCCATTCAAGGACCCAATGCAACAAAATTGTTGCAGACCATGACGGATGTTGTATTGGATGAAGTGAAGTTCTATCACTTCACCAAAGGCACCTTTGCCGGTATTGATAATGTTCTGATTAGTGCAACAGGATATACTGGGGCAGGCGGATTTGAACTTTATGTACAAAACGATCAACTGGAAAATCTATGGAATAGCATCATGGAGAAAGGAAAGGAGTTTGATCTTGCACCCGTTGGACTAGGCGCAAGAGATACTCTAAGACTTGAGATGGGATACTGTCTTTACGGCAACGATATCAACGACGAGACATCTCCAGTCATAGCAGGATTAAATTGGATTTCCAAACCAGACAAGTCACCTACCTTCATCGGAATAGAACACTTCAAAGAAATCAAAGCCAACAAATCAAGAGATATATTGGTCGGATTTGTCATGGACGGAAAAAGGATTCCGAGGCATGATTATGCAATTCTAGATATAGAAGGAAATACAATAGGCAAAGTAACGTCAGGAGCCATGTCTCCGAGCCTTGAAATACCAATTGGAATGGGATATGTCCCGCGATCATTCAGAAAAGCGGACACAGAAATCCAGATTCAAGTTGGAAAAAAATTAATGCCCGCCAAAGTCGTAAAAATGCCTTTCATCAACCAATAAAGACATTTTACCTCCTATTTGAGATATTAATGAACAATTTGAGATATATCTAGTTAGATTGTACAAGTTAATATATGCAGTACCAAGAAGGAAAAGACAAGTTTATTAAAACCTGGGGCGAATTAGGCACCAATTGGGGTATTAATAAGACCATGGGCCAGATCCATGGCTTGCTACTTATTGCTACAGAAGAATACACCACAGATGCTATCATGGAAGAACTCCATATCTCTCGTGGTAACGTCAACATGAACCTTCGTTCGCTAGTAGAATGGGGATTGATAAGTAAAGTCGAAAAACAAGGCGATCGAAAAGACTATTACGCCGCAGAAAAAGACATCTGGACTGTTTTTAGACAAATCATCAAAAAAAGAAAAGAAAAGGAGCTTCATCCCATGATACACCTCATCGAAGAAGTCTCAGAAATGAATCCCACCGACGAAAAATCATCAGAATTTATTAAAATGATGAATGAGTTGGCCCTTTTTTCCAACAAGGCAGACAAAACCCTCGACAACCTCGTAAATTCAAAAGCCAATATCCTGGTTTCAAGCTATCTGAAATTTATGCGCTAATTGACCGCAAAAGATTCACCGCTTAGTCCAATCAATTATATATTTGTCTTAAGACAAAAAACGAAACCATGAAACTGATTCCCTTTCAGGGACTTTTTCCAAAGTCTAATTTGATTGCCGACCTTGATTCCTTCTTCTCGAATGTAAAGTTTAATTACAGTCAGATTGTTGAAAATGGGTTTTACGATAAGGATCCTTCAGAGGCTGTTTATCTATATCAGATCGTTGGAAAAAAGAACAGCCATTATGGACTTGTCGCCGCAGTGGATATCCAAGAACTCATCACGGACAAGATCCTGCCTCATGAAAAAACCTTGGCTGCCAAAGAACAAGAACAACTCCAACTAACCCTTGAGCGAAAAGCATTTATAAAACCGATACTACTCGGGTTCAAACCATTCAAAGGCTTTAAAGATTTTGCTGAAAAACAAATCAAAAGCAATCCTGATGTTGAACTAAAACTAAAAAGCAAAAAAGAAATACATCGATTCTGGAAAATCAATTCCGGTGAAGAACTTCAGTTGATTTCCAAAATGTTCAAAAAGAAAGTGTCCAAGTCTTACATCGCAGATGGCCATCATAGATGTTCCATTTCGAAAATTCTTTGGAACCAATCCCAAAATCAAACAGTCCCTTACAAGTTAGAATCAATACTAACGGTGCTGATGCCTTTTGACCAATTGGTCATAAACGACTTCAATCGTGTCATAGAATTGGGAAACGATATTTATCCATCTAACTTTATCGCAAAATTATCTAAGTATTTCAAAATTGTGGAATTAAAATCCAAAGCAAAACCATCCACGAAATATGAGATTACGATGTTTATCGATGAACAATGGTATCGCTTACGGTGGAAAAAATCTGTGCTCAAAAAGTATGGAAAGAAACACAAAGTCCTGCTGGATTATTTCTTACTCAATGAGATCGTCCTGAAGAAAATTTTATGCATTGAAGATGTACGCAACCACGACGGTATCAAATACATACCAGGCGTAGAAAAATTTAAAGGCATTTATAAAGCGGCCAGAAATATGGACTCACCCGTTGGTATGATGTTGTTTCCATTATCTGATACCGAAATCTGCTACTACGCTGATAATGAAAAAATTCTTCCGCCCAAAAGTTCTTATTTTGAGCCAAGGGTTATTAATGGAATGCTTGTTCAAGAATTAAAATGATAAATAATTTGAAATTCACTGCAGATACCATCCTTGTCGGTGATGGTACACATCTTACTTCCTCCGTAATCATTTTGGATGAATCTGGGTTGATCACGAGTATTGATAAATTGGAAGATCATGATCCCAGCACCGTCCAGCATTTTGAAGGTTGTCTCATGCCTGGTTTGATTAATACCCATTGCCATCTTGAGCTGTCCCATATGAAATCTAAGATTCCTTCAGGAACAGGTCTGATTAATTTTATTTCGCACGTGGTAAAATTTCGAGATGTGGATCAAAAGATCATTGACCAGGCCATCGTAGACGCTGACAAGGAAATGTTTGACAATGGAATACAAGCGGTCGGAGATATTTGTAACAAAGTGGACACCGCTTCTCAGAAATCCAAAAGCCCCATTGCCTACTACAGCTTTGTAGAGATGTTTGATTTTATGAATCCTAAAATGACAGATCAATTCTATAAGCAATACAAGGCAGTGTACAATGACCAATCTGATGAAGGATTGAACAAAAAATCAATGGTGCCTCATGCACCATACAGCGTCAGTCCCGAACTATTTGATCTCTTGGCTGAACACGTCAGCGCAGATCAGACGATCAGTATTCACAACCAAGAAACGCCGGCTGAGAACGAAATGTTTGTACATAACACAGGTGGCTTTTTAGAATTTTTCGCGAGCATTGGTATGCCGATTGATCAAGTTCCCACCAAGGGAGTCAATTCCATCATCTATGCATTGGCCAACATGGATCCGCGACAAAAAACCTTGCTGGTCCACAATACCATGACCACAGCCAAAGATATTTCTGATGCACAAGATTGGTCCAACCAAATCTACTGGGCTACTTGTCCCAATGCCAATCTATATATCGAAAACAATTTACCCGACTATCAGATTTTTATAGACCACAATTGTAAGATGACCATCGGCACCGACAGCCTAAGTTCCAATTGGCAGTTGAGCATTTGGGAAGAAATGAAAACAATCGCCAAATACAAATCATATGTCGACTTTGATCATTTGGTGACTTGGGCGTGCAAGAATGGGGCAGAAGCATTGGGATATTCAGACTTGTTAGGAACGATTGAAGTAGGAAAGCGCCCAGGTATTTTGCATGCAGACATGCGTTACAAAACAAGAGAAACCAATATTCAATCTGCTACTTTAACTAGACTCGTTTAAGCGCTGCAATTTGAATCTCTTCTTGACTAAAATCAGCATGAGTCGCTTCAAGTATTAGTTGATTCATTTGGGATTCAGTTGCAAGTAAAAATTTCTGATAATCCTCTGATCCTTTTTGAAATGGTCTGTGAGCCAAATTGCGATGTAGTTTCTCAATCTTTGAAATCATCTTGATACTTTGTTCGCTTAGCGCAAATGTTTTAAACTGTTCCCATATGTGATTGATTGCCTGCTTATTGGGATGGATTAAGTCTTCTTCATACCATCGATAATCTCGTAATTCATCTATCATAATTTCATAGGCAGGGTAGTAAAAGCAATCTTCTTTTTCGGCAAGAGTATTGGCTGCATCAATCAATCTGGATTTACTTCTTGCATTTTGCTGGATACCATCTCGAGTATGTCGGATAGGGCTGACAGTGAATATGGTTTTCAGAGAAGGGTTGAGTGATTTTAGTGTGGTCACACTTGCATCCAATGCTTGTATGATTTCTGATGTGTCCAATAGTCTTCTTGTAAACATGGAAGAAGGCAGTTTGTGACAATTGGCCACGACCTCTTGGTTCAAGTTGTATTGATATGCATAAGATGTCCCTAGACTGACAATCAGCCAATCAAGATGGCCATTTGCGAAAGCGTGAGAAGAAGAAATTGCCTCATTGAGGCCATTAATTGTCGTCTGCTTATCAAGAGTATTAAGTTGACTATGAAAATCTAGATGACAATACTGTCTTTGGCACAGTAATAGCTCCTCTTCAATTACCAAAGCAGCCTTGGTAATCCTGTCGATGCTTTTGGATAGTGAAACAGGGTTATAGATGATACCAAATGGATTACATGATGCATGAAATTTATTTGTTAAAAGTCTCTGACCTATATTGTCCGCAAAACAGGAACCTAGCGTTAAAATTCGATCGGAATGTTGGATTTTATGTGGAATTTCCCCGATTTCTACCTTTGTAAAGAGATTCATGAATATTTTTTGACGTTTTTTGTTGTTATTGAGCAACTAAATATCGACTTTTGGAGTCTAATATTTAACTCGCCCGTTTCAATCAAGCCCTTTTATTATTGTTTTTAGTCGTCATGATTGACATCTAAGTTACAAATGAATAGATTCTACGTTTTTTTTCAGAATGTAGACATGTTTTTTTAACTTGAGGCATCATGATTGCTTCCATTACTTAAAAACCATAACTGTACACACTTGATTATGATACGTTTTAAAAGATTGTTGATTTTTATGTTCCCGCTATTTTTAGCTGGATCGATGAATGCACAAGACATTCACTTCTCTCAGTTTTATATGTCACCACTTAATCTAAATCCTGCAATGACAGGTGTGATGAACTGTAACACGAGACTTGTTGCCAATTACAGAAACCAATGGGCTGCCGTTCTTCAGAGCGATGCATTCAACACGTATTCTGTTTCTTATGATCAGAAAATTCCTGTAGGAAGATCTGATTACTTCGGAATTGGAGGTTCTTTCTTTGGTGATGTTGCTGGTGCAACTAGATTCGGAACAATCCAAGGAAGATTGTCGGTCGCATATAGTAAAAAGATGGGCGGATATAGAAAGAAAGCTCACTACCTTTCCATCGGTGCTGACATCGGTGAAGGTCAAAGAAAAATAAATACCAATAACTTACAATGGGGTACACAACACGATGGTGTTGGAGGGTTTAATGCCCAAGGACCTGCTGGCTTTGTATCAAACCCAGATTTCCTATACTCTGATATCTCAGCTGGTTTGTTGTGGTTCTCTACTTTTGATGCCAACAACAACTTTTACGCTGGAATTTCTATGGCTCACTTGAACCAACCGAATGTTTCATTCCAACAGCAAAACTTCGTTCCACTTGATAGTAGATTGACAGTGAATGCAGGGGGTATGGTAGAAATTGCAAAAGGAATCACATTGGTTCCTAACATTGTAGCAATGTTTCAAGGAAGTCACAGAGAATTCAATATTGGATCTGCTCTTAGATTTGCTTTAGGTTCGTCAAGAATTGTAACACAATCATGGCAAGCAGGTCTTTGGTACAGATTAGGTACTAAAGAAGATGGTGGAATCCACTCAGATGCATTGATATTTACAACAAGATTTGATTACGAAACTTACGGAATTGGATTTAGCTATGATTATAATGTATCAAAGCTTCAAGAAGGAGGAAACTTCAACGGAGCATTTGAATTCTCATTAATCTATTACATCTGTGGGTCAGAAAAAAGATCTGTTTATTGCCCAAGATTCTAAGAAGAAAAAGAAAAATTCATATATTGAAATCCTTGCATCTATGGTGC
Organism: uncultured Saprospiraceae bacterium; assembly: GCA_937950315.1. Taxonomy (GTDB): domain Bacteria; phylum Bacteroidota; class Bacteroidia; order Chitinophagales; family Saprospiraceae; genus JAHDBF01. The sequence continues at coordinate 39,001 of CALFDU010000080.1, forward strand.
AAGGATTTTTTTTTGACCAAAACTGAGAAAAGATGTTTGGAAACACAAAAAAGTCTGGCTCAACACCAGCTAGCTCAAGTCAAAGTATGAACAATTCAGGAATCAATAGCTTGGTTTCTGGAACTTCCATAGAGGGAACAATCATTGCTCAAAATGACATTCGTATTGATGGTACCTTGCAAGGAACATTGGAATGTACAGGAAGAGTGATAGTAGGAGCTGATGGTAGACTCACCGGTGACATAAAATGCCAAAATGCCATCATCGAAGGTTACGTTCAAGGAACCATTGTCGTGAGCGAAGAATTGGACATAAGAGAAACAGGAAGTGTCAATGGTGAAGTGACAACGGGAAAGCTCAGAATAGCTCCTGGAGGTATCTTTAATGTCAACTGTAATATGGGTGGTCAAAAAATTAAATCGATCAGTACTGGTACTGACGACTAATTTTCCAGTCCGCACATGTCACCCAAATCAAATGACCCAAAGGAAGGATACAACCCCAATGCATATCTGAGATACTCGGGTATGGTCATGCAACTGCTTGTACTTTTATTTCTTGCCGCTTATCTCGGTAAAAAAATAGATGCTAAATTGGGCAATGAAACACTTTACGTAACAGCAATGCTCGTCTTATTTGCCGTTATCGCTTATTTAATTAAAGTTTATTTTGACCTCACCAAAAATCCATGAATCATTCTAATTTCTTATCAGGACTCCTTATTTCAATTTTGGCTTGTGTAGCCATATATATGGGAGTGATTCAGTTGATGCCTGCTTTCAATTATACAGATGTAAACTACTATACCATCGCTATGTTTGTTGTCATCTCATTGATTGTTTACTTCATGGCCCACAAAGCTCTTGAAAGTGATAATAAAAACTCGTTTTTGAACATAGTTGTGATGAATTTATTCATGAAGATGGTGGCCTCCTTTGTATTGATTGGAGTGTATGTTAAAATGACCTCACCGGAGGATAAAATGTATTTAATCCCTCTGACAATCAATTATCTTATTTTTACGATCTTTGAAACGTATTTCCTAAGCAAAGCAGCAAAAGTAAAATGAGCCATTATTCTATTAAGACAGATAAGTACACCGCACAACTCGATGAAGTTGAAGACAAGGAAAGCTTTAAAGTTCTATCCATGAATGAGGACCAATGGGTTGTTCAGTTTAAGAATACCATCCACCATTGTGAAATCCTTTCTTTTGATCCAGCAAGCAAGAGTTATACGATTCTGGTTGACAACCAAAAGGTGAGTTTCAATCTTATGGATGAAGTTGATCGTACAGTAGAAGACATGGGAATGAACAAAGTAATCCAACCTGTGTTAGATCAATTAAAGGCGCCAATGCCTGGTCTGGTATTGAATATCAGAGTGAGTCCAGGAGACGAAATCGAAGAAGGAGATACTTTGCTCGTTTTAGAAGCGATGAAAATGGAAAACGTGATCAAGGCGACCGGAAAAGGTACCGTAAAAGAAATAAAAGTAGGACAGGGTGATAAGGTAGACAAAGGACAAGTTCTTATTCAGTTCTAATCTCATCTTAGTCACCAGATATACATAATCTATTTACCCATCTCATAGAAATATTCTCGTTTAGATATATAACGATACATCTATAATTTTCTATCTTGGTAAAGAAGAACCTTCCAATATCATGCAGCACAGCTTCCTCTAGCCCCATACAAATTTAACTTGTATTGATAAATTGACTTTTAAGCTGTATAGATTTTTCCTATTGTCTGTGATTTTTATTGCTTCCATCCCAATTGGAATGGCACAGGAAGAGACTGTCTCTTCTTATCTATCGATCGACGATACAAGCAATTTTCTTTCTTCCTACGATTTCCCAGTACAAATTGCTAGAATTTTACCCAAGCGATCTTGTTCTTTGCAAGCATTTAAAATCCACTTAAGTGGAGAAAGTGGATCATGTAAAATACATGTGTATGGACATGAAGGAGGACATTTCCTGCCTACCTTAGCCCAAGATCTAATTGAGCCGATAGCGTTTGTCAAACGCAATGATCGCGATACCATTTTTACTTTTACACTCTCTGATCCACTCCGAATCGAAAACGATCAATTCTATATTGCACTCGATGATTTTGATGGAGATTTTGGCGTGAAACAAGATCAATCGTACAAAACGGAGTTTTGCATTTCGGGAAACGGAGGTACCTATTATCCTACTTACGTGCTGAGTAGAAAATTTTCAAAATTCATAGGGCAGGATGATCACATGGCAATGGACATTACCCTCAACTATGACAGTGAAGTAATGCCTTTTTATACAGACGTGACTGAAGCGGTAGGACTACCAAGTGATCTTTACAACTATACTTCATCGTGGGCAGATGTAAACAATGATTTTTGGCCTGACCTATTGTTGGGTCATCGACTGTACATCAACAAAGGAGGTTCATTTGAACAAATGAAATATAGACCAGCCTGGGCCAGTAATAATCAATTGAAACGAAGCGCTTTTATCGACATGAATAATGATGGTTTCTGGGATATCATTTTGTTTGGTGGAGCGAATACCTTGCTCTACGTAAATGACGGGAAAGGGAATTTTAATAGAATTCGTTTAAATATTCCTTCAATGCCTCATATGAATGCATTTAGCATTGCGGACATCAATCATGATCAATATCCAGACCTATTTGTAGCCCAGTTGTGGAGCGAATACCCAATCCCACAACCCAATTTTCTGTTTCTTAATGATGGGAATTTAGGATTTACCAATGCCTCTAGCAGATTGTATCCGTCATCTGATGAGAGTTTTAATTTCCCTCAAGGCATAGCCAGCAACAAAAAAGTACGATCTTCAAAAATTCCAGATAAGAATAAAAACAGAAGAAGTCGAGCTTCTCAATTCATCGACTATGACCAAGATGGAGATCAAGATCTATATGTTGCAAACTACTTTGTCGAAAAGGATGAATTCTATCAAAATGATGGACAAGGTTTCTTTTCAGTGATTGAGCCGCCTCATCCAATAGGGCAAGATGAAATGATTTCTAATAATGCCACAGGCGTAGCTTGGGAGGATTTTGACAACGATGGCGATTTTGATATTTTGGTTCCTCAGTTGGCACACCCGAGAAATATTCTCAAGTATGATCATCGTGGTATTACATTGTACGAAAACAACAATGGTTCTTTCACAGATATCTCTTCAATCAGCGGAATCCACTTTGAAGAAACTCATGCAGGAGCTGGTTTTGGAGACATCAATAACGATGGATTGTTAGATCTCATTACCACTGTTTATTATGGTTGCAGATTTGTGGATATGTATCTACAACAGCAAGATCATACATTTAAGATAAGCACAGATCAATCTGGCTTCTCCAAACTTGCTACAGGCAGTGAAGTTGATTTTGTAGACTACAACAACGACGGAAAGTTGGATGTTGTCTTTGCTCGAGAAGGTAACTTCTACCTCTTTGAAAACATCAGAGAATCCAACAACAATTGGCTTAAAATAAATTTAAACTGTAAATCTCGAAACCATTTTGGTCTAGGATCCATCGTGAAAGTATATACCCAAGATAATATATACACCCAACAGGTTGGAGCAGGAAGTGGTCAAGGGGTGCAATCGCCATCGACCTTGCACTTTGGTTTGGGGCAAGCCCAAAAGGTAGACAAAGTCGAACTTTGGTATGGCGACAAATTGATTTCTGTTGGAGAGAACTTAAGTGTCAATAGAACCTATCTTTTGGATGAGGAGTTTGTGAAAACAGAATAATTTAAAATCCAGTAACTGATTTAATTTTCGTTTTTCTAATAATCAATTCTTGAATTAGGAAAATTCTTTCCTTCTAAATGTTTACTGCTCAATTTCAAAAATCAAAAAATTTAATGCTTTAACGAAGTTACCTATTTGGTTTTAATTGTATTAATAAAAGTGTGCACGCATTTGATTTAATTCAATCTTATTTATTAGCTGAATATTTATTTTTTCTTTGGAGCTATGTTCTTTGCAGGATGTATCCGCTCATTTTATGGAGAAAGCCTAAGGTGAATTTTTGGTTCTATTAAATAAGAATTCCAAAACTTTAAAACAATAAATTATGATTTCGATAAGTATGATAAAAAGTAAGAGTTTCTTTTTCATGGTATTTTCTGCCTTAATTCTTTTTTCAATTACCTCTTGTGAAAAAGAACCCATTGATGATATTGATCCTAATGTTGAGTTGACAGAACGCCAAGTTACTATTCCTGGACTCGAGCCATGGGGGTGTACAACAGTGACCGTCGCCATGGACGCTTCTTGTGATGACAATCCAGTTTGGCAACAAGGGTTGCGAGATGCGGCTTCCTTATACAATGATACAGAAACTGGGTTACACGTTATTGTAACAAACGTTGAAGAAGATGCAGATATAATAATACAATGCGATGATAACTTGCAACCTGTTGGCGTTGGTACCTTTCCTGATCTTAGTATTTCACCTCAAACAGTTGGAAGTACGATTACCTTAAATGGCAGCTATGAGGATTGCAGAGAAAATGACCCTTGTTTTCATATGATGGTGATCGTTCATGAACTTGGGCACAACTTTGGCTTAGGTCATAATGGCGAATTGGGTTTCACTCACATAGATGGAACTGATAGAAATGGAAGAGATTTTGGTTCTATGTTTAATGAAGGTATGACAAGATTTGTTATCTGTGAGCCAACTCCATTAGATAATTTTTTAGGGTGGGGGCATGCACCTTGTGAATTTTCAAATCAAGACTTAATCGCTTTGCAATATCTATTTCCAAGGCCAAGTGATCCATGTGAATGTCCTGCTGCATTTCCTCCTTTTGCATGTGGTGGTGGTCCTGATATTGAGATCGAATCAGAATGTCCTTGCGCTATTAATGAACGTTGCCTGAACAATAAATGTGTGCCACTTTAATTGATTGGTCACCATGGAATAGTCCTAAATGAAAATTGCCCAAGTAAAAATACATTTCTACTTGGGCAATTTTGTTTTTTGTAGTCAGTCTACTTCTTTCTCTCCATCGCTTTCACTGCAGCATTCACCACATCTTGAATTCCTAGTCCATATTTGTCTAGCAATTGAGCAGGCGTTCCGGATTCTCCAAAAGAATCATTGACTGCAACATATTCTTGTGGTGATGGAAGGTATTGCGCCAGCACCTGAGCAACACTGTCGCCCAATCCTCCATGACGTTGGTGCTCTTCAGCTGTAACAACTGCACCTGTCTTCGTGACTGAGTTCAATATCGCTTGCTCATCCAATGGCTTGATGGTATGAATGTTGATCAATTCAGCATCGATGCTGTGAGCTGACTTTAAGATCTTTACTGCTTCCATTGCATGGTATACCATATGACCAGTTGCAATGATGGTTACATCTGTGCCTGGCTGCATCATGATCGCTTTCCCAATTTCAAATCCATCCTCAGGCATAAATACCGGCCAAGATGGTCTTCCAAATCTCAAGTACACAGGTCCATCAATTTCTGCAATCGCATGTGTAGCTGAAATGACTTGATTGTAATCACAAGGATTGATCACGGTCATCCCAGGCAACATTTTCATCATACCAAGATCTTCAAGGATCTGGTGCGTGGCCCCATCTTCTCCCAGAGTCAATCCTGCATGTGAAGCACATATTTTTACATTCTTATGTGAATAGGCTACCGACTGTCTGATCTGATCGTACACTCTTCCAGTAGCAAAGTTGGCAAAGGTGGTTGCAAAAGGAATTTTTCCAGCCGTAGCCAGTCCAGCTGCCATTCCAATCATATTGGCTTCAGAAATTCCTGCTTGAATAAATCGAGTAGGGAAGTCTTTTTCAAAAGCATTTAATTTTAAAGAACCCGTTAGGTCAGCACACATAGCAATTACTTGATCATTTTTGTGACCAAGGTCAAGCATCGCTTTACCAAAACCATCTCTGGTTGCTTTCTTATCTTTTATTTCAAAATTTTCTAACATCATTTGTGGTTTAGTAATCTCCTAAGGTTTCTTCTAGTTGGCTTAGCGCCGTTGCAGTTTGTTCTTCGTTTGGCGCTTTTCCATGCCAGTGGTGGGTTCCTTCCATAAAGTCTACTCCTTTACCCATTGACGTTTTCATCAAAATTACTTGTGGTTTTCCGTTTCCAGTATTTTCCTTTGCCTTACTAAGCGTAGAAAGTAAGTCCTCATAATCATGTCCATCCATGTGTAACACATCCCATCCAAACGATGACCATTTACCTTCCATGTCACCCAGAGAAAGTACATCATCATTTGATCCATCAATCTGCTGACCATTCCAGTCAACAACAGCAATGAGGTTATCTACTTTATTGTGTGCGGCAAACATCAATGCTTCCCATATTTGTCCTTCTTGTAATTCACCATCTCCAGTCAATACAAAAACCGCTTTGTCGTCTCCGTCTAGTTTTTTAGCCATGGCTACTCCAGCGGCTACAGAAATTCCTTGACCCAATGAACCTGAAGCCACTCGGATGCCAGGAAGGCCTTCGTGTGTGGCAGGGTGTCCTTGAAGTCTACTATTTAATTTTCTAAATGTGGCAAGTTCATCAACTGGAAAATATCCAGCTCTTGCTAGCGTACTATACCATACTGGCGAGATGTGTCCATTGGACAAAAAGAACATATCTTCATTCTTCCCATCCATATTAAAGGATTTGTCATGGTCCATGATGTTGAAATACATCACTGTGAAAAAATCAGTGCAGCCTAGAGATGCTCCAGGGTGTCCAGATTTAACAGCAGCCACCTGTCTGATGATGTCTCTTCTGACTTGGCTGGCGATTGATTTGAGTTCTTTGATATCTTTCATGGCACGAAATTAAAAAAGGCAACCTAAACTTAATTAGATTGCCTTATTTCTTTTTACTTAATGTGAATATTAGTTCACTGATTCAGTAAGAGCTTTTCCTGGCTTAAACTTAACAACAGTTTTAGCTGGAATCTTGATCGTAGCTCCTGTTGCAGGATTTCTACCATCTCTCGCTTTTCTATCAGTTGTTGAAAAAGTACCAAATCCTACGAATGAGGCTTTGTCTCCTTTCTTAAGACTTCTTTGGATTGCATCGAATACTGAGTCAACTGCTGCAGTTGCTTGTGCTTTTGATACTCCTGCATCATCTGCAACTCTTGTTATTAAATCTCCTTTATTCATTAGTTCTTGTTTAAAATTTAGTTAAAGATAAATTCTGTCACAAATATAGGGTCATGTAATTATATAAACAAAATATAAATATGAAAAAGAGGCTAGAAACCCCATAAATAGGGTCATTTTACGTTTTTTTCTAATATATAAGGCAGATTTTAACAAATTGAAATCCCTAAGAAAGGTATTTTCCGACGATTGGCATCCTTCTTCCCACCCCAAATGCTTTATCAGAAACCCTCAAAACAGGCGCTGTTTGGTACCTTTTGAACTCATTAATGTTTACCAAACGCAAGATTCTATGCACCAATGCAGCTTCATATCCCAAGGCTATAATCTCCTCAGGACCCTGAACTTTCTCAATATATTCATACAGGATCTGATCCAATATCTCATAATCGGGCAGACTATCTGAGTCTTTTTGATCTGGCCTCAACTCCGCTGAAGGAGGTTTTGAAATTGAGTTTTCCGGGATTACCTCACCATCCTTATTAATATATCTAGCAAGCCGATACACATCCATCTTATATACATCCGCTATCACAGACATCCCTCCAGCAAGATCACCATACAGCGTTCCATAACCAACTGCCATTTCACTTTTGTTGGTGGTGTTCAATAAAATGTTACCATATTTATTTGACAAGGCCATCAGCAAAGTACCTCTTGTTCTTGCTTGAATATTTTCTTCGGTTACATTAAACGGTGCATCCTTAAAGATGGGACTCAATTTACCAAGGAAGGCATCGTAGACATCCTTAATCTCAATGATGTCATATTGAATGCCTAAATTTTCTGCCAGTTCTCTCGCGTCATTCACACTATGATCAGAAGAAAATTGCGAAGGCATCAATAGGACCCTTACGTTTTCTTTCCCTAAAGCACGCTGCGCCAGAACCGCAGTCACAGCACTATCAATTCCTCCAGACAAGCCCAGTATCGCTTTCTTAAATCCTAGCTTTCCAAAATAATCTTTTACTCCCACCACAAGTGCATCATGTATCAAGGCAATCTTATCTTTTTTCTGAACATTTTCCTGTCCTCCTTTCATTACCGAGTCAAGCTCAAATGTTCTCACTGCTTCTGTGAAATATTCCATCTCTTCATATACCTTCCCGTCCGGGGACATCACCACCGAACCTCCATCGAAAATGATCTCTGTCTGCGCACCCACATGGTTTACATAAAACATGGCCTTGCCATATCTCTGAACATTGTTTCGCAGGATATTCAATCGCTCTTCCGCATGCGAAAAACTAAATGGAGACGCAGATACGTTAAGAATAAAATCAACCCCCTTTGGAATCATTAGATCGAGCGGGCAGACAGTGTACAATGGATTCTCGTTTCCAATATTCCAAATATCTTCACAAACTGTCAAAGCAATCTTCTTGCCTTTGTATTCTACAATATCAAATGCCGATGCTGGTTCAAAATATCTGTACTCATCAAAAATGTCATAGGTAGGTAATAGTGTTTTGTGTTGGACATATTTGATTTTTTGATCCGCCAGAAAATAAGCACTGTTGTAAAGATCCTTTCCTTCTGGAACTGGATTGACCGATGGCGAACCCACAACAATGGCAATCTCATCTGCTGCTTCTCTGAGTTTGTCAATCGAGTGCAATGTATGTTTGATGAAATCATCAAAGTCCAAAAAATCTCTCGGTGGATAACCACAGGTAGCCAATTCACCAAAACATATGATATCAGAACCTTCCTTTTTGGCTTGGCTTACTGCTTCAAGCATTTTTGCCAGATTCCCTTCAAAATTACCAATGTGATAATTAAGTTGTGCGATCGTTATTTTCATGACCGAAAATTAGTTAAAATTTTCATCAATTCTATCCCGAATTAAATCCTATGAAGACCGTTTCTTAAGCTAAAATGATTAATTTCGCCCTACCACATGAGTAGTTTTGTAGTATCAGCAAGAAAGTATAGACCCTCTTCATTTGATGAAGTTCTAGGTCAAGGACAGGTAACCAATACCTTAAAAAACGCCATTCTGAATGACCAGCTGGCACACGCTTTCCTTTTTACAGGTCCTAGAGGGGTCGGAAAAACTTCAACAGCTAGGATTCTAGCCAAAGTACTAAACTGTTCAGATCGCCAAGAACAAGGAACAGTCGCTTGTGGAGTATGTAACTCATGCAAGGCCATGGAAGATACTGCTTCATTTAACATCATAGAGCTAGATGCTGCTTCCAATAATTCAGTAGACCATATGCGCATGCTGAATGAACAAGTACGATTCAGACCACAAGAAGGAAAATACAAGATCTTTATCATCGATGAGGTTCATATGCTCAGCAACGCCTCATTCAATGCCTTTCTTAAGACATTGGAAGAGCCGCCTGATTATGCAATATTTATTTTGGCCACAACGGAAAAGCATAAAATTCTTCCTACGATCTTATCCAGATGCCAACTGTTTGATTTCAGAAGAATTCCGATTTCAGAGATTGTAAAGCAGTTAGAACTGATTGCTGAGAAAGAAGGAATCAAGATCGATCAAGATGCCATGCACTTGATTGCTCAGAAATCAGATGGTGCTATGAGAGATTCGCTTTCTATCTTCGATAAAATTGCCAGTACTTTTAAAGGCGAAAAAATCGGATACAAAGAAGTTGCCACAAGCCTCAACTTGCTTGATTATGATTATTTTTTCAAAGCAGTTGACAGTATGGTACAAGGAGACCTAGCAGGAATGTTTGTTTTGTACGATGAGATTATAAGAAATGGCTTTGATCCCGAGGCATTTATTCAAGGATTGACAGCGCATGTCCGAGATCTCTTAATGACCAAATCTCCTCAAACTTTGGAATTGATCCAAACCAGCGATGAACAAAAAAAGAGATACAAAGACCAAAGCAAACTTTGTAGTCAGTCGTTTCTTATATCCTCATTGGATCTATTGACCCGAGCAGCCATTGATTTACAAAGAGCCAACAACCAACACCTGCTGGTCGAAGTCGCCTTGTCTAAAATGACTTACCTCAACACACAGATCGAAATTGGATCTGATCAAAAAAAAAATTCTCTCAGCCAGGTAACCAACTAAGCCAGACTGCAAAAACAACTGGTGCTCCACAGCCTACCAGTTTTCAACAAGCGCAAGCTTCTATTTCTAATATGCCTGAGAATAAAACGGCAACTACCAATACTGAGAACAAGGGACACATCCCAGCGCCCGAAAGTGAGGAAACAAAATCCATTTCAACCAAAAAAGGTCCTGCTACACGCAAAAAAATTGGATCACTCTCCAGTATTGATGATTTAATTGCCAACGCTGAAAAGACCCAAAGCGAACAGAAACAATTGAATACCAATTGGGATCTGCCGACCATCATGAAAATATGGGAAGAGCATACAGCCAAGTGCGATACCAACTCTACAAAAAATGCCTTATTATCCGCCAAGATCTCCTTGAAAGGCGAAAAAGAGATCGTCGTTGTAACACCCAATAAAATCAATACGGCCACCGTAAAGAAAGAAATGGACCTGATTGAACGAATCAGAAATAGCTATCCAGATCGAACTTTGGTCTTTACGATCTACGATGATTTTGACCAATTTCCAGAATTGGCTAGGGTAGAACCACTTAAAAAAAGCAAAACGAATCAAGAAAAATTAGAAATTTTAGTAGAAAAAAATCCCAAAGTGGCTGAATTTATTGAACGATTTAACTTAAAATTGGATAAGTAAGAAACCTTACAGACAAAACCATAACAAATTTTAGCCTTCGTCTGTTAATTACTCACAAGCACTCATTTAAAATAACTATTCCAGACATTTAATAACAAACAGTGCTATGAGTAATACAGACAAATCTCTTTGGTATTTAGAGAACATCGACATGGGAAACATATTTTGCCCCAATAAGCTAGAGGTAAGTATGGAGGACCACACGCATTCTAGAGATTTTCAAAAGAATGAATTTATCTTTATGGTGGATGAGATGAGTGATAAGGTTTTCTTTATCTCTTCTGGTAGAGTGAAAGTTGGCACCTATGGAGATAAAGGAAAGGAAATCACAAAAGCCATTCTCGGACCGGGAGAGGTATTCGGAGAATTATCAATCGTTAATGAAGGCGGTAGAAGAGACTTTGCGCAAGCGATGGAACCAACCTCAATATGTACCTTGTCAACAGGTCAGATGAAAGGGCTGATGAAAGATCACAGCAATTTAAGTCTGTTCTTTATGAAAATAATAGGATCAAGAGTCCTAGAAATGGAAAGAAGACTAGAATCTATGGTCTTCAAAGATTCAAGAACAAGAATAATAGAATACCTGCTTGAGCTTCTCGATAAAAAAGGACAAAGAGTTGGTTACGAATTTGTTATCAGAAATTTCCTAACACACCAAGAAATTGCGAATATTACAGCGACTTCAAGACAAACAGTGACAACAACACTGAATGAATTGAAAAATAGGGATCTTATTACCTTTAATCGCAAGCGTCTTTTGGTAAGAGATCTCGAAAAACTAAAAGAAGAGATCGCCGTACATGTATAAAATTGTAAAACCTTTTTTATTCCTTTTTCCACCTGAATTTGCACACGGCCTAGCCATGGCCCTAGCAACCATACAAATTAAAATGCTGTACACCATTGGTATCACCAAGGTGTTCTATCCCAATCTGACCGAACGGGTGAAAACCAATGTCTTCGGACTTGAGTTCCCCAATCGATTGGGACTTGCAGCGGGTTTTGATAAAAATGGAAAGTATCTGGATATACTGCAGTTTATGGGATTCGGTTTTGTTGAAGTAGGCACCGTTACCCCAAAACCACAAAAAGGAAATCCCAAGCCTAGATTATTTAGATTACCCAAAGACGAAGCCCTCATCAATAGAATGGGCTTCAACAACGAAGGGGTAGAGGTACTCGCCGACCGCCTGAAGAATTTCTACAATGAGAAAGACCTTATCGTTGGTGGAAACATCGGAAAGAATAAAGATACGCCCAACGATAAAGCTGTCGATGATTACCTGATCTGCTTTGAAAAATTACACGAGTATGTTGACTATTTTGTCGTCAACGTAAGTTCGCCCAATACACCCAACCTAAGATCACTACAAGAGAAAGGACCTTTGAAACATATTCTTTCTACTTTGCAAGCATCCAACTTAACCAAAGAAAAACAAAAGCCGATCTTACTTAAGATTGCACCAGATCTCAATGAGCCGCAGATCGATGACATCATCGAAATTATCCAAGAAACCAAGATAGCTGGAGCCATTTTAGCCAATACCACCATCGATAGATCAGGATTACTTACCGATTCAAAAGTGGTCGATGCGATGGGCAACGGTGGTCTCTCAGGCAAGCCATTGAGACAGAAGACCTTGAATATGCAAAAGTATTTTCACCAAAAATCAGGAGGTAAGATTCCATTCATTGGAGTAGGAGGAATAGGCGATGCAGAAAGTGCCAATAATACTTTGGAAGCAGGTGCCTCATTGATCCAGATTTATACTGGCTTTATTTATGGTGGACCTAAGATCTTGGAAAGTATCGTAAAGGGATTGAAAAGATAGATCGGGCTTTTGCTAGCACGAGTATTTGTATTTGATTACACGATTCTTGTCTTTTCAAAAAATATAATCACAAACAAGGACAAAAAAAGAGCTGAACGATTCTAAATTGTTCAGCTCTTAACCGGCTTGAATTTCCTATCCTGGATAACTCATTACTATAAAACTTAGCAGAGCACCCATGAAAATTATTATGAGCCAGACTCTCATGTCTGTAAGGACATTGGTCTCGTTTTGAGACATGTTGAATAGGTTTTGGTTATTAAATTCCGGTTGCCCGGACACATTTTTTGGTTATGCTTCTATTAATTCAATTAACATACCATATGGATTTAATTACATATGAAAGCTACTGCCTAGTCAGACTGATTAATAGGTAGTATTGAGTTGCATTTTTTTTATCATGTATAAGCAACTGTTAGACAAGGATTGAAAGATGTAGGCATGAGTATATCTGTAAGTTATCACGATAAATAATATGTAATAAATACCTTTTTGATGCACAATCTTTAGAGTATAAATTATTTTGTTTTCGACAGATAAGATATCAGATCCTTAAATACCATGATTGGTGTCAATGATTCAACCTGATGATAGCTGTTATAATATCCAAGGAAGAAGAACCTACATACTAGGGTAGGCAATAAGATAAAGCTACGCCTATCGCGATCAACAACAAATAAGAATGAGTAGTCTTAGCCAATTAGAATGCAAACAATAAAGAGGCAGTGATATTATTTCATCACCTTCAAACTCAAATCCAAACTTCCAGCACTATGAGTCAATGCTCCAACAGAAATGAAATCCACACCTGTCTTAGAGATTTTTCTCACTGTTTTTAAGTTGACACCTCCAGATGCTTCTGTTTCAAACCTACCATCAACGGTATATACCGCTTCCGCTAGTATCGGTAATTCGAAGTTATCAAGCATGATACGATCTACTTGACCAACCTCAAGTACTTGATGAAGCTCAACAAGATTTCTGACCTCGATGGTAATCTTTAGATCCTTATTGTTGTCTGATAAGTATTTTCTTGTCTGTAGAATAGCATCCTTGATCGTGCCACATGCATCTACATGGTTGTCTTTGATCATGATTCGGTCGTAAAGACCATCTCTGTAATTGTGACATCCGCCGATTCTCACCGCCCATTTTTCAAGGAAGCGCATCAAAGGAGTTGTTTTTCTTGTGTCTAAGATTTTTACATTGGATCCCTCTATTTCAGTAAAAAATCTTTGCGAAAGCGTAGAAATACCACTCAATCGTTGCATCGTATTCAATATCAACCTTTCTGCTTTTAATAAAGCTTGCGAATTGGCCTCAATGTAAAAAGCTTCGTCTCCAGGTTTAACATAGGTGCCATCCTCTATCAATTGTTCAAACTTAGAATTTGGATCAACATGGTTAAAAACAGCTTTGGCAAAATCAACTCCCGCGATGACTCCGATATCTTTTACTAATAATCTAGCCTTGGTTGTTTGATCCGCTGGAATACAAGCCAATGAGGTATGGTCCCCATCTCTTACATCCTCATGCAATGCATCAACGATAAATTTTTCTAATTGAGATTGGTCTATTCCCTGCATCTTTCTGTTTTTTGAATTGCGAAGATAAAATCTTCGCGGTATTCTTTGTATTAATTATGCCAATTCTAATATCATTGGCGAATGATCGGCACATTTGTCTTCTCTGTACTCGTGTTTATAGTAACATCCCTTTACAATTCCTTTTAATTGATCATCAACATAGCTATGGTCATAACGATATCCATTGCCTTGGTGACTATACCATGAAAACTCGGATACATCTCCATTGATCAACCTAAAAGCATCCACAAAGCCTCTTTCTTCCAAACGCTCAAGCTGCTCCGTATACCAAAATGAATTTCCTTTCTGATCAATATAATTCTTGCCCGTATTCAAGTCGCCAACCAAAATGGATGGAATCGCATCATCCAATTCTTCATCCAGTAAAAACTCAAATAGCCGGTGCTTCTTCTTATGAGGAAAATAACCTCCATACAATCTAAATGCCCCAAAATCTGCACGTACCAAACCATGACTATAGTTTGCATCTGCATTTTCAAACAAAGCCGAACCCGCTGGCAACTTGCTAAATATACCAACGGTGTTGGTTGCCGGTAAAGTCTGTCCGACTACTTGGTGGATGTAGCCAAGTTTTATTAGATTACTTCTGATCTTTAATCCAGCATCGTTGTTGTGGAATTCACTTAAGACGACAACTTGGGCTTCCATCTTTTGGATTGCTTTTAATATTTTTGCAATTCTAGATCCGCCTCCTTGTTGAATGTTCCAAGACAGGATTCTAAGCACCTTTTTTTAGATTTTTGGACTGCTCAATAGAGGCCTTTAACGCGTCCATGATATTGACAGTTGGTGTTTCATTCTCTGACTCAGCAGCAGTTACAATTTCTTGGCCTTCAATCTTTTTGTTGACAAGATCCATCAATGCTTCATGGTACCGATCTTCAAAATCAATGTCTTCAAATTTTGTACTCAATGAATCTACCAATGTCGCAGCCAACTTCAATTGTGATTCATCAATTTCAATAGGCTCCGTGTCAGGTACCTTGTCTATATTTCTAAGTTCGTAAGGATATCTCAGTTTGTACATGACCAATGCATTTTCTTCAGGCACCATCAACACCACATCTTCACGATCTCTCAAGATGATTCTTCCGATTCCAGCTTTGCCGGCTCTTTTGATTGTTTCTAGAAACAATCGGAACGATTTTTTAGCAACCTCTCCATCCGGTCCTACATAATATACAGCCTCGTATCTTGATGGATTCACTTCCCCGATATCAACAAAAGCTTCGATGTCAATTGCTCTCGTACTTTTTAATTTAATAGCAGCGAGTTCATCTTTGGATAACACCACATATTGGTCTGGCTCGTATTCGTAGCCCTTGACAATGTCACTGGATTTCAAAACATCTCCACAGGACTTACAAGTTTTTTGATAACCCACACGTCCACTGTCTTCCTTGTGCAATTGGTTAAACGAAATGTTGTTCTTCGTTTCTACGGCATTGAATATTTGAATCGGTATGGTTACCAATGAAAATCGAATATGACCTTTCCAAACAGATCTCATAGTATGTATTTTCTTATTATTTAATGAATCCAGGAATTGAATCACAAAGATACTATTTATCGTACAATCCTTTACGCTTCTAGATCAGGTCTCAAACCCACGAATACAGGCTCACGCAAAGTTCCTTTGTTGGTCAACGAGGCATATTGCACCTCACACCACAGTTTTGGTTCAATCCAAACCGTCCTAGATGGCTCTTCTATATTTTCCTCAATCAATTTCAAGCTTTTAGGTAAGTCATTCATCAGACCCAATAGCTGAATCATTTTATCTTCATCAAATCCAGTTCCGACCTTTCCTAAATATTTCCATCTCTGATCTTCTCTCACAGCAATATGGATCGCACCAAATAAGTTGAAACGATCTCCTTTTCCTTCTGTGTATCCAATGATCTCCGCACTGATCGTTTCTCTAAACTTCACCTTCAGCCAATGGCGATTTCGTGCGCCCGGTTCGTAGGATTTGGTTTTGTCCTTTGCCATGATGCCTTCCAGATTCATCGCCTTGGCAGCATCGTAAAGTGCTTTGCCATCTGTCATGGTTTCACTCAATCGGTATTGATTGTTCTTCTTCAAACTGACTCTTAACCAGGCTTGTCTTTTGCTCAATGGTTCGGCACATATGTTTCTTCCATCCAAGTACAAGCAATCATACAAGTAACAGTACACCGGATTTTTATGTACCGCAGCTTGAATGGATCGTTCTCCAGCAGTGTGTAAGCGACTGATCACATTGGAAAATATCGGCCGCCCTTTTTCATCCATACTGATGATCTCTCCATCAAAAATTCCATTTTCAATATAGAATGCATCTGGCGCTATTTGTAACTCAGGGAATTGCGAGGTGATATCTCGGCCACTCCGCGATAAGATTTTGACCTGATCATCTTCTACATAAATCATGGCACGTATCCCGTCCCATTTTATCTCATACGTATAATTGATTCCTGTCGGTACATTCTTGCTCACGTCTGCAAGCTGCGGCTTGACGACCTCCTTCAGAAAGGTATCCGCTGCTTCATTTTTTCTTTCGACAAGCCACTGTTCACCTTTGGTGCGGTACAGATAATAATGTCCTTTTAGTTGGGGCGAGTCAAGCTCAAATTCGTATTTCGTCTCCGTCTTTTTAATCCACTTGGTTTTACCGATGGCAAATACCCACATTTCTCCAGCCCCATATTCGTCTTTCGGAATCGTCCCTTCAAAGTCAAGATATTCCATTGGGTGATCTTCAGTACGTATGGCCAGTCGTTTGACTCCTGGTTTGTATGGCAGTCCTTTTGGGATTGCCCAAGACAAGAGAACACCTTGATCTTCAAGCCTAAGATCGTAATGCAAGTTGCTCGCATCGTGCAACTGAACCGAAAACCTATTTTGATTGGTGAGACTCAATTGTGGTTGCGGCTCAGGAGACTTTGCAAAGTCTCTTTTGCTTAGGTAACTTTTAAGTTTGGCTTTTACTTCTTCGTTGACTTCTTCTCCTTGTCCGGTATGCGTATGCAAGGCTACCGCACTTTTATCCATGTCTTTCCACACATCTCCATATTTTTCAAGGTGCGCATCTATGTTGTTTATGGTAATGTCTTTAGAAGAATCCAGTTGCATCAGATGATCCCAAGTGACCGGAGTTGAAATAGATGCTTCGGGTTTGGCACGCAGGCTGTAGGCAGACACCGTAGTCTGCGCCATGTGATTCCTATAGATGTCGATCAGTGTTTTTCCATTGCGACTTCCCTTCTGAAGATTCAGTGTACTTGTCTCTTTATTTTGTTGCACAAATAATTTGGCCAAGCCTTTTACACACTCCACCATTTCTTCATGTGGATGTTGGGCTAAAATAGGAACTACGATATGTACCCCTTTGCTCCCAGACGTTTTGACAAACGGTTTGTATTTGTACGATTCCAAAAAAGCCTTTAGCTTCAGCGAGATTTCTTTCACGCCAGAAAAATCTGAACCTTCAGGAGGATCAATGTCAAAGATGAAATGATCAGGATATTCCATGCTTGTCGTAACCATTTGCATTGGATGTATTTCAAGCGCTGCAAGATTGGCGAGCCATACAATACCTGCCGTATTATTGATCACAGCATATGGTACCACTTCCTCGCTGTGTTGTATGTCTTGACGCTTGATCCAAGGTGGAGCCCAGTCTGGACAAGTCTTGGAGTAAAATTTGGTTTTATCGATGCCATCGGGATATCGGATCAATGTTAATGGTCGCATTCCGATGTACTTAATGAGATATGGCGCTATCTTCATATAGTATTGTATGACCTCGGCCTTACTGATACCTGCTTCGGGATACAAAGTCTTCCCAAGATTACTCAGTTTTAACTTAATGCCATCAACTTCTGTATAGACGTATTTGCTCACTGATGTAAATATAACAAGTGCAGCAAAAGAGTTTTAGGTCATTTTTATAATATTTGTGCTTTCTATTGCGATATATTCACACGTGTGCACGTTTAATAGCCTGAAACGGGAATTGAAATGAATCAAAAAGTTATGAAATTGGATTGGATTAAGAGTGGGGTGTTGTTGGTATCGATGGGCATGTTGCTTGCAAGTTTCTATTCCTGTGGTTCTGATACACCAAAGGAAACGGTTCCAGATGTCTCACATCTTAACCCTCAAGTGAATTTATTTAGACTTGATTCAATATTTGCCTTGAGCGATAAAGAAAAAGCAATAGAGGAGGTGAATAATTTTTTTAAGAATTATCCCGCTTTCGCAAATGTTTATTTCAAGAAAATAGTCCCAATCTACAGCGAAGATCCAGCGATTTTTAAATCCAATCTATCGGATTTTCTAGACAATGAAAAAATATCAAATTTGCTGGATACAACTCAAGTTGTTTTTCCAAATATGAACAGGGAAAGGGCCGACCTGAAAAAGGCTATGAGTTATTATATGCATTATTTCCCCGATGCTGAAATTCCCAATTTTTATAGCTTGATTTCAGAGTTTGGTATACAATCATTCATCTTTCAGGATGGAGATGGCCTAGAAGCAAAAGATGGAGTAGGGATCGGCTTGGACATGTTTCTTGGTAAAGACTTTAATTACAAGCAATTGGATCCACGAAATCCAGCTTTTTCAGATTATATCACCGAAGGATATCAGAGAAATAGGGTCATCCGCCAATCAATGGAAGTGATTTTAGACGATCAAATTGGAACATTAAAAGCCAATAATCTGTTAGCACAAATGATAAATGAAGGTAAAAAACTCTACATTCTAGATAAAATATTGCCTTTTTTAGATGATCATATTGTTCTAGGATTTTCAAAAGAGAAACTCCAATGGTTGAAGGCCAATGAGATAGAAATGTGGTCGTTTTTCCTTGAAAACGACCTAATTTACGAGACCAGCGTGTCCAAAACTTTTAAATACATCAATCCAAGTCCAAGCTCTCCAGGCATGCCAGCAGAAGCTCCAGGACGTACAGGTGTATATATTGGCTTTAAAATTGTAGAAAGATATATGAGTAAAAATCCTAATATTAGTTTGGATGAACTAATTTTAGAAGATGATTATCAGAAAATGATTAAGAAATACAAACCGCCTCGTAAGAGGTGATACCTAATAAAACTAGTTTAAAATGAGTGATCGTACCATTCCAGTTGTTGATCTTTCTTCATTCGTTCATGGAAATGAAGAGCAGCGAAAAGCTTTTGTTGATAAAATAGGAAAAGCCTTCCACGAAGTCGGTTTTGTAGGGGTTGAAAATCATGGCGTTGACAAAGATTTGGTAGACAACTTTTATAAGGCATCCAAGGAGTTTTTCTCCTTGCCTGTTTCTCAAAAAAGAAGCTTCAAGATTGAAGGCCTCGCAGGTCAAAGAGGATATACTTCATTCGGAACAGAACATGCCAAACAATCGCAAGTTGCTGACTTAAAAGAATTTTTTCAAGTAGGGCAATTCGTGGCTCCAGACCACCCAATGAAAGATCAGTATCCAGACAATGTAGATGTAACGGCCGTTGAAAATTTCAATCAGTTAAGCAAGGATTTGTACCAAGCTTTTGAGACTTCAGGTGGACACTTATTGCGTGCCATTGCTTTGCACTTAAACCTTGATGAGCATTTCTTTGATGGCCAAATTAAAGATGGAAACTCCATCCTAAGAACCATTCATTATCCTCCTATTACAGAGGAACCGAGATCTGCGATTAGAGCAGAACAGCATGAGGACATCAATTTAATTACCCTGCTAGTAGGAGCATCTGCTGGAGGACTTCAATTGTTAAATGCACAGAATGAATGGCTAGATATTACCCCAGGCGAGAACGAGATAGTAATCAATGTAGGAGACATGCTACAACGATTTACCAATAACTACTTGAAATCCACTACACACAGGGTAGTGAATCCCCCTAGGGAATTATGGCATGTGCCGAGACTGTCTATTCCATTTTTCTTGCATCCAGTATCTCAGATGGATTTAACCTGTCTCGAATCTTGTGTGACAGACGAGCGTCCATTGGCATATGAGCCAATAACGGCGGGGGATTACCTCGATGAAAGGTTAAGAGAGATTGGACTTAAAAAGTAGCGAATAATAACCCAACAAATAGTTCTAAAAAGAACTATATTTGTAAAAACTAATAAAGATGATGAATCTATTTGGACTAGGCGGACAAGAGATATTAATCGTAGCATTGGTAATTCTTGTGCTATTCGGAGGAAGAAAAATTCCTGAATTAATGAAAGGTCTTGGGCAAGGAATAAAAGAATTCAACAAGGCCAAAGCAAATATTGAAACCGAAGTGAATGAAAGCATAAAAGAACTGGAAGAGAAATAGTACCCTGTTCTTTTAAAGGAAATATAAAGACTGCTTGATCTTATCAAGTGGTCTTTTTTTATGCCTACATTTATAATCATAAAATGAAACGAAAATGATCTCTTACAACAATGGTGAATACTGCTATACACAACATATAACCATTCCTGTGGACAACCTTGGTTACAATCGTTCTTTTGGTGTTTTTGATTTTATGAGAATGGAGGGTGGGGTCATCTTATTTTTAGAAGATTACCTCAAGCGATTTAAAAATTCGCAACGTTTCTTGTTCAAGAAAGCGCCTTATGGCAAAGAGCAAATAAAGGAGATCTTATCTACTTTGATTGAATTAAACAAAGTAAAGGAAAGCACCTTTAAATTTATACTATCTGCAGATATCATCGATGGAGAGATGGTGCCTCATCTCGTGGTATTGAATGCACCTTATAAAGCATACCCTTCAGCATACTTTACCAAAGGAAGCAATCTGCTGGAAGTGGAATACGTAAGAGAAAATGCTAAAATTAAAACCCTTAACTACTTGACGTCATTTCAACATTATAAAGAAATGCAGAAGAAAAAGTCAGTAGATATCCTTTTTCATAAAAACAACAAAATATCCGAAGCTTCTCGATCAAATGTCTTTATGATAAAGAAGGGACAAATTTATACTTCTCAAGATGATATCCTCAATGGGATCACTCGAAAGGCCATAATCAGAGGATTTAATGGCAAATTGAAAGTAAAAGTGAAAAGTATTGGCTACAAGGAATTGTTGGCAGCCGATGAAGTATTTGCCTCGAGCACCCTTAAAAAGGTCATGCCTATCGTCAAAATTGGGAAGCATAAGATCGGAAAAGGACGAGTAGGACCCATCACAGAACAGGCAATTGCAAGATTTCAAGAAATCAGTGATCAGTACATAAAAGCCCATAAATAGGCACTTTTACCTCGTTTTTCTTGAAGAAATCTCGGTTTTGGGCATAAAAAAACCGTCTCTAGGCAGAGACGGTCCACTAAGCTTTTAAAAGAACCAATAAATAAGGCAAAACTCAATCTCAAAGAGTAAAATCCAAATTTCATGCCAATGACGACAATTGACAGCTAGTTTACCCTTATAAGTTCCGTAAAATATGACGTCGAGGATGTATTCAAAATTTGAAATTAACAGCAAAAAATTTACCTTTGCATTCGTTTTTCACTGAAGAAACACACAAGAACACATAACACATGGCGTTAATTACAAAAATTAGAAGAAACTTTTGGCTATTGCTATTGGTCATCGGTTTCGCCCTTGCATCATTTATCCTAATGGATGCTTCAGGCCCAGGAGGCGGAGGAGGTAGTGCTCAGACAACGATGGGAATGATCAATGGACAGAAAATAGATTACAAAGATTATCAGATGGCTGAGTCCGTTTACTACCAAGGATCACAAGGTGAAACTTTCGGTAAAAGAGAAAGCATCTGGAATTTCTTCGTTGAGCAAGCTTTACTTAAAGACGTTTCTGCAAAGACAGGAATCGGAGTAGGTGCTGACGAAATGATGGATCTTCAATTTGGAGCCAACAGAAGTCCAATTATGCAACAAAACTGGGGTCAAAATCCTCAAGCACTTGCTAGTTACAAAACACAAGTTGAGGAAGGTACTCTGAAAGGACCTATCGCTGACTTTTGGAAACAACAAAGCAAGCAAATTGGTAAAGCAAAAGTGCAGGAGAAATTAACAAATCTAGTTTCAAAAGCAATATACACGCCTACATGGATGGCAGAAGCTTCATTCAAAGACGACAATACCAAAGTTGATTTTGAATATGTAAAGATTCCTTTTGATATGATTACCAATGAGGTAGTTGTTTCAGATTCTGATTACCAAAATCACATCAATAAATACCCAGCTAGATTTACTGAAAAAGTTGAAACAAGAAATATACAATACACCGTATTTGATGTTATTGCTACTTCTCAGGATTCAGCAGAAATCAGATCTCAAATTGATAGCTTGAAAGTTAAATTTGGTGACGGTTCAACAACTGACTCACTTTTTGCTCTTACCAATGGTGGTGTTTACACTCCATACTATAACAAGAATGAGTACTTACCTGAAACCATGAAAGAGACGATCAAAACAGTTGCTGATGGTGAAATCTATGGTCCTTATGTAGATCAAGGAAACTATACTTTGTTCAAAAGAATCGCATCAAGAAATGTTGCAGATACAGTGAAAGCACAACAAATCTTAATCAACGCTGATCCTAACAATGCAATCCAAGTTGCCAACGCCAACAATAAGATTGATAGTTTAGAAAGACTCTACAATAGAGGAATTAGCTTTGATACATTGGCAGTGAAAAACAGCCAAGATGGTTCTGCTTTCAACGGTGGAGATATGGGTATCATTACTCAACTAGGATTATACCAAGCCAACCCAGCTTTGACAGAAGCAATTTTCTGGGGAGGAAAAGAAGGTGGAGTATACAAAGTGAAGTCACAACAAGGTATCCACCTTGTAAAGATCAATGAAATGACTTACTCTGATGATGAACCAGAATACAAAGTAGCCATGGTAGGTCTTCCGATCGTACCAAGCCAAGACACGCAAAATGCTATTGCAGACCAAGTTTCTGATTTGATTCTGTCTAACAAAGATGTAGGTTCTCTTTCAACAGCATTGTCTGGACTAGGGAAGTCATTGCAAACTTCATCTCCAGTAAAAGAAAATGATTACACTTTGGATGCATTGGGTGCAGGTGATACTTCAAGAGAAATCATCAAGTGGGCCTTTGATGCAGTAAGAGATGCAGGTGATATTTCTACAGATGTACACACTTTTACAGATCCTATCAACTACTACGATTCTAAATACGTGATTGCTACTTTGAAATCAATCAATCCTAAAGGAATGCAGTCAGTAGAAAGTTTAAAATCTACCTTACAATCTGTAGTGATGAACAGAAAGAAAGCAGAAGCTTTCACCAATGGATTGACAGTAACAAGTTTGGAAGACCTTGCTTCTCAATATGGAGCAACAGTTGAAACAGCTTCAGATGCATCATTGGGATCACCATTTATTCCTGGTATCGGAAACGAGCCAGAAGTAGTAGGTGTTGCTTACAAAACAGCAAACCAAGCCATTTCTAATCCGATCATTGGTCAGAGTGGAGTATATGTGATCAAGCCAATGAGCAAAGCAGATGCAGGACAGATTGTGAATCTTCCAAGTATTCAGAAAAATGTTTCAACAAGTATGAGAAGCCAGGTAAGCTTCAACCTACTTGAGTCATTGAAAAGCGCAGCAAAAATCGAAGACAATAGATCTACTTTCTACTAAGATTTAAAACTGATATAATGTGAATAAAAAGAGCAATGGACGTTATGTTTCATTGCTCTTTTTTTATAAAATAAAACCTCACAACTTTGTCCAAATTTGAAGAGATAAAAAGCCTCATAGAGGAGCAACACAGTCGAGCACAAAAAGACATCATCGTTGCATTGGTCCTCAGCGACAAAGCTTATTTTAATGCCTTGATGAAGTGCTTTTTCTTCGGAGAATATAGAATCTGCCAACGGGCAGCATATCCTTTACTCGATCTCGTAAAGGCAAAACCAGAATGGTTTAAATCCACTTTTCAAAAGATTCTGGACAAGCTAAATCAGGACAACAACCATCCTTCTATTTTACGAAATTCCGTGCGGATACTCGTTGAATTAGATATCCCCAAAAAGTACGAGATGGAATTTCTTGATAAATCGCTGATGTACATCATGGACAATGACCTCCCAGTTGCCATCAGAGCATTTGCTATTACATTGGCAGGCCAAATTGCAGGCCCTTATCCTGAATTGCTGGAAGAAGTAAAAATGGTAGTACAAGAGCAAATGGAATATCCTCAAAAAGCAGCGTTCCGTTTCAGAGCAACCAAGTTGCTCAAGAAAAAATAATCGCTTTCAAGAACACGCATAATAAGATTTCCTGTCTAGATAGCTTAGGTTTTTATGGCAAAAATCTTTTACAAATAGATTATGGCCCATTTTAGGCCATTGTCCTATGTTCAAGAAGACCAATCAACCAGAAAAGTACAGATAACTATCATAATTGTCCCGATACTAAATGGAAGTATAAAATTAAGATGGTTAACTTAATAAAAACCCCAATTTTCTTCTGTATTTGTAGTCGATTGCATTATATTTAGTCTTGAACGCTTCCAATACTTTCGCAGGATTCATAGACAAGGCGGCTCTCTAATACATATAATGCTCACGGGCAAAGAGATATGTATTGCCTTTATTTATAATATGAATAATTTACACACATGACTTTTTACCAACATCTGTCTAAGTTTTTAAGACAAATAGTCGATAGTAAAAATATTAAACTGATAAGTCCGCTATCTGGGTCTTACAACACAAACGATATGAAGTATTATAGTAACAGAAGAAAACTCTGTATGTCCACGTTTATTCTTGGATTTTTGATGACTGTGGGTCTTGGCCAGACGGTGTTAAATGGAAGCAACGTACCGTATACTGTGGATTTTTTAAGTGAAATCAACGTCCTAGCAGATGGTAACTGTAATGGTGAGTCTTATACTTTTGGAGAAGTAGGAGGTTCTTGGATCATCAACAATGCAGAAGGAGTGACATGTGACCCAGCATGTGCATCAGGTGGTGGCGCCAATGACAACGAAATGGAAACGATAGAATACAACATTTCCTGCTTGTCAGACGTAGTCATTGACGTCTCATGGAATTACTCAGGTGATTTAGAACACCTAACAGGATGTCCAACTGGTGGTTTGCAATGCGGCAACGATGGACTTGCTATTTATTATAATCTAGATGGCGGAGGGCCAACTTTGATGGAAGATGTGGAAACCTGTGATACTGATGCTGGAGTTTCTTCAGCAGGTCCATTTTCTGGAACAACTTTGACAGTGAGTGTTGTAGGAGGAACTCAAGCGCAGGCAGAAGAGATTGAAATTGAAAGTATAATCATTGATGGAAGCGGAACACCACCTGCTAATGATTTGTGTGATGATGCGGAGACTTTAACTGGAGATACAGCAGATAATGGAGGAAATAGTAATGGCCCATTTACCAACGATTGTGCTACTGCCGATGGTTTTACATCTTGTGGCAGTCCAGCAGATGAAGCCAGTGTTTGGTTTACCTATACTGCTCCGGCAGGTTTGGCTCAAGTAGAATTTACTTTTGAAAATGGAGGTATCACGGATCCTATTTGGGAAATATACGATGGATGTGGAGGAACATCAATACAAGAAGAATGCGGTACTCCTACTTCTTTTTTGGTGGATGATTGCAGTGTTGAAGCAACTTACCTTATTCAAGTGAGTTCAGAGACAGCCAATTTTGGAGAATTCAACATTCTTGTAACGGAAATAATGGGCCCATCATCAGACTTAACAAGTTGTGCGGCTGGTTCTGATATTACCATTGATGAAATGGGCAACAACAATATGACAGATGATTGTTCAGTTTGTGTGGATGATGCATTTGATTTTACAGCTTTGGATCCTAACGATCCAGAAGATGGATCTTGGTCATACGATTGGACTGATCCCGCTGGAGGAACCTATTCAGGAGGGACCATTTCAATTGGTGCAGCAACTACTGATATGGATGGAACATGGACGTTAAGTGTATCTGATGGTTCAGCTTGTGATGCAGTAGAAACAATGTTCGATTTGACAGTAAATGATCAACCGATTCCAGATGATCCTACTATTGTAGCGGCCTGTGAAAATGGAGATTTGATTCTTGAATTTGGGGGGGCAGAAGATATTGTTGATTGGGAGGATCCTAGTGGGGCTCTCTTAGGATCAACAGACAATCCAATTACCATCACGAACGATGCACAAGCATCTGATGAAGGAGATTACTGGGTCATCGTAACCGATGGAAATGGATGTACAAATTCTTCCATGGTAAATGTTTCATTAAATCCTGCCCCTGAGGCAATCATCGCCAATGATCCTTTTACCTGTCCAGGCTCTGATGTTAACTTTAATGAAACAGGTGCTGATTCAGACATGTGGATGTGGTCTTCTGATATGGGGGCAAGTTTTGATCCCCCCGGAGTTGCAGACCCAGTAGTAAGTGGTTTGGTGGATGGAGAAGAAGTGACGGTTGTAGTTACAGATATCAATGGATGTACCGGAAGTTCGTCTGTGATTGTAACATTAGAACCAGGAGTTGCC
>CALFDU010000081.1 GCA_937950315.1 uncultured Saprospiraceae bacterium
TAGGGCTTCAATATGGGACATTAAAGGAGGCAAAAAATTGGAAGTTTAAAATTACCTATACTTCCTTACAAAGGTATGCGGCATTGGATTATATGGCGCAGAATGACTGGGCAAGATGGGATTATTCTTCATTCGATTCGCCGGATGGGAGATTGACCAATTTAAGTGGGATAGAAATTGTGGTTGCGTACAGCCTTAGCTCAAAAGCGAACTTGGTCGCCAAATACTATAATGTCAATCAGATCGTCTCTACTGGCATCACTACTGAAACAGGTCAAAGAGTGAGATTTGATTTGAATGTTGCCTTATAAATGGAACATAGCAGGTGAAACTGCATGAGATCAACCATGATACACGCAGGTAAGACAGGATACATCAATACCACCAATGTATAGACTGAAAGACTCATCAGTCAGCTAAAACATTGTATCAGTAAATGTAAAAAAGAATCTTATTCAGCTAGATCTTTGATCTTGTTGTAAAGGATGTCTTCTGCTCCCATTGAATATCTTTTCTTGTGGTAAACCAATTCACCATTTTTATCGAAAAGAAATTCTTGAGGGAGACCGTTTAGGTTTCCAGGCATGATTTTTTTGAATTCCATACCGAAGTCATGGTACACTGGCCACGGCCAATCCTTTTCTGTCACCATGTCTCTGAATCTTTGGGTATTCTTGGGCCAATCAACAGAAATAGCCACCATATCAAAATCGGTTTCCTCTTTCCACTGAGCATACTTTTTATCGATGGCTGCAAACTTCATTTTACAAGGACCACAAGTTGTCAACCAAAATAGAATGGCTGTTGGTTTTCCATTGTTGAGAATATCTCTGGTATTTACTTTATTGCCTTCAGCATCCATGACGGTTACATCATAAGGAAAATTCATTTCCATCTCGTCCACTGACCTTTTCACAGGTTTCTCTATTGTTGATGGAGCAGAAGCAATTTTTGATGACTTGGTTTTAGCAGTTGTATTGGCTGCAACTGCTGTAGCATTAACACTACTCTTAACAGCAGGCATCGCTTTGGTGCTTCCTTTGGCAGTACTTATAGAGGTAGCAGAATTATTACATGCCACTAAACTTATGGTAAGGGCACAAATGAATGACAACTTTATTAAATGGATAATTTTCATATTGCAAAAATATATAAATTCTAGATGCGATGCACGATTGGATTAAATGGATTCAATTACCTTAAAACTTATTTTTTTAGTGTTGAAATGTATAAGACCAAAAGA
This sequence comes from uncultured Saprospiraceae bacterium, assembly GCA_937950315.1. GTDB lineage: Bacteria > Bacteroidota > Bacteroidia > Chitinophagales > Saprospiraceae > JAHDBF01. Next base: position 1,244 of record CALFDU010000081.1, read on the forward strand.
CCAATAATTATCAACAATACATAAATCCATGGACTTGTTTTGGTAACTGATTGTTGTCTTTGTTTTTGCCTCACTATCATATTATTATGACGACGCTTCTCCTTAGCCGTCATCTGTGATGTATCAACCTCTTCAAGATTCTCTATGTTCTTCCCTTTCTTAAAACTCTTCAATAGTTTGCTCCCCGAACCAAAAATGGCTCGCCTAGCTGCTATTCTAACCAAAAGGTTAACAAAATTCATATGTAGAATATTTTTATTTGTGCAAACTTAACAAGAATTCTACTTTATGAATAATTTCTGTGTCTCCAAAATTTGCCCATTGGCCATCAATGAAATCGCATAGATGCCGGAGTTGATTTCCGAAAGATCAACTGTAAATTGGTCTCTATCTAAACCATCGACAATCAAGTGACGACCATTGATATCTGTCAAAATGAATTGTGGATTGTTTAGATCTAACATTGCTGGATCGACTATTACATGTAAGTCATTTTCAAACTGTGCAGCAGACATTTGCGCAAGCGGATTATCCAACAACTCACCAGTACTAGAAAGTACTTGTCTGAATGCAAAGAAAAAGAAAGCAGTAGCCGTCGTAGCAGGCACCACACAACCACCGTGATCCAGTGTTGCTCCATGCTCTTGTGCTTCAAGATCCACTGCACCATTGGCAAGCATCACCTCTTCAGCCAAAATCGCATTTTCAAAAGTAACCTGATCATCGCCTGAGCAATACATCATCCTTGTAGGAACTTGAGGAGCCCAATCAAAAACATCGTTCATCTGCATGGCCTGACTCAATGGATGGGTAGGATCATCTTTCAATGCATCCACGATCCCTGGCAACAACAAATCTTTTGGCGTCAACACACCAACATCATCCAAAAGTCCAGCTCCCAATCCAGCATTCAAAGTATTCAAATCAATCACTTCATCTGCAAAATCATTGATCAGGTCTACATACTGTGGTTTGAATACATCTTCTATTTCAAAGTCTGCCAACAAAGTAGGAAAGGCTGCTTTGGCTGAAATGGTTGCACTCGCCAAATAAGCAAAAAAGTTATATTCTTCTTCTCCCAAAGTAAAGTCAATCATCGCTTCAGAAATGGAGTATGGTCCTGACATATGACTGGCTGCTGTCACTGGAAACTCATCAGCATGCTCTGCTTCCAACAAACGTTGCAAAGCCATAGAAGCATGACCGCCTTGTGAGTAACCACTGATGAAAACTTGATCATTCAAATATCTCTCAGGAATATTTTCACCAAGATTGTCACGCACCTCACGCATCATGTCTAAAGACACCCATGCTTCAGAATCAGCATGTACATATGGATGCACTCCTGGATTCACACCAAGTCCTAAGTAGTCAGGCATCAAAACAGTAAATCCTAGAGAACAGAATAATTGCCCAAGCTGGTAGCCTCCAGCCAAATTGGAAGGAACATCATTGCGATCATTGACCGTTCCGTGTTGATATATCATCATCGGAAATCTACTATCGTTGTTTATAGGTACACACAACAATCCAGAGGCAACTCCAGGAGTTCCATCAATGTTTGTTGTAGGATATTCTACTTTGTATGCTTCCACATCAAATGCTGCCGGCACGCCAAAATTAGCAGCGATGGTGTAAGCATCTACCGTCTCAACCAATTCCCATTGACCTGTTACATTGCTTATGGTGAAGAAAACAAATCCTAAAGCGATAATAAATTGTTTCATAGTTGTTATTTTTATTGTCGCTAAGTTAACCATAAATTACTTGTCATGGATTACCAAATCATTGATTTTGAAGACAAATACCAGAAAGAATTCGCCACTTTAAACTATCATTGGATTGAAAAATACTTTACGATTGAGGATATTGATCGCGAATCACTAGACCATCCAAGAGAAAAAATCTATGACACTGGTGGGCACATATTATTGGCACAACACGGAGATAAGATCATCGGAACCGCCGCACTCATCAAAAAAGACAACGCCTACTACGAACTGGCAAAGATGTCTGTCGATGAAAATTTTCAAGGAAATGGCATTGGTTACAAACTTGGATTGGCTGCACTAGACAAGGCAAAGGAGATGGGCGCGCACACGGTTTATCTTGAAACCAACGACATACTCGGACCTGCCTTGAAGCTTTACGAGAAATTAGGATTCAAACACATTGAGCACAAACCGACTCCTTATTGTAGATGTAATGTACAAATGGAAACTTCGGTTTTTTGATTTCTTCCTAGTGTAAATTTAGCATCAAGACTTTTCGATCATGCACAAATAAAAGAGAGCAGTAAACTTGTAAGTTTGCCACTCTCCTTTTTTTTAAAACAGTTATGTAGTAGACCTTTTTTAATTTTTCAATGCACTGATTTTTTAGCTGATTGAAAACCGATGTCTAGAGACTATTCTTCGTACACGTCCATATCTTCATAGAATGTTCCAAAGGCAAAGAAATATCCCATGAAAGAATTTAATGGCGTCAATCTTTCTCCTTGACGAGGGCCCTCTGTGATTCTACCACCTAGATCAAGTTTGTTTCCATCCGCATCTTGTGCGATGACTGGTAACTGATTGGCCACATAAGTCAAGTCGTTCATTCCTGGATCTTCAAATGCAACAATAAAGTTGGCTACTTTGGAACCGATGACAATATTGTCAATTCCGGCTACATTGTCTTCTATCACATGCGGTACATCAAACAATTCTATGCTGTATACTTTCTGAGCGCTGTCTTCAATGACTCCCAATACTCTTTCCTTGGCAGGTAGTCTTGTATCCAAGTTGCTGACAGGGAAAATGATGTTGTTGTCATTGGTACGGTAATCGCCATAAGGATAATTGTTATAATTTCTATTAAAACCTGTATCGGTATTCATGACAACGGCATTGGGGTATGCGGCTTTCCATGTTGCCCAGGTGGTTTCAATAATCTGTGTGGTTTCGATTTTTCTATCGATCAATGAACCACTGACACAATCAAGTCTCAACTGAGACCAGTAGCTATCCGTCAATCGATCATAAGGTATCAGATTGGTATTGTATAATTTTCCGCTTACGCCAAATGTTGTTGTCTCTCCATCAATGTCTCTGTTCCATGAAACACCTGTTCCTGTCAATGGACAATAGGTCAATGCAAAATTCAAATCACCGATGTTGTCATTGACGATTTCATGCCAATCCAAAATTGGGTGTGGGTAGGCTTTTCCAGCGATACCATTTCTAAAAACTCCAATCACAAGATCTTTGTCATTCAAATAATCAATACTTTGAAAAGATTCAAATTGAGGATTGTCAACAGATGGAATACCATCTTTGCCCGGGCCACCATCGAATACTTCTTCGACAGGGATTGTCCAATCTTCACTTGAACCGTTGGCGCCATCATCTCCGCAGGAAGTGGCACTAAAAACTAAGAGTAGGAAAAGTAATTTTTTCATAATTTTAAAATTCAATAATATTTTGAGAATTCTTTTTCTTAAATAAATAACTAAGCTGCACGCCTGCTACAAAATTGGTTGTAATCTGCAAGCCATCTAATTTTTGATAAACAGGTAATTCGCCATACAATCTGATGGATTTTGATCCATCAATATCGTATGAAAAACCAATTGGAAGGCTTAACCAATGTCCTCCACTATTGGGAGCGATGGTCTGCTCTTCTCTGTTGGGACCACCCCACCTATATTGTAATGCCAGATCAGGAATCAAAAATCCTTTTTTGAAATCGATCAAATATCTAAAGCCAAGATTAAAAATGGCGTTGTCTCCAAAAGCAAATCTTCTTCCATCAAAAGTATCTGTACTTCCAAATGAATTGTTGATTCCATTTTTACGGTACACGGCCGATAGATTGGCAGACAAGAATGGAAGCAAGAAGCCTATCCTATTGTAAGATGCCCTAGCGAAATAATCAAAAGATCCCGATCCACTTTGCATATCTGGTGATAGAAAAATACTGGAAGGATCTCTGTGATTTACTTTTCCGATGGGCAGTTTGATTCCACCGGATATGTTCAAGGCATTTCGTTGATCTGCAA
>CALFDU010000082.1 GCA_937950315.1 uncultured Saprospiraceae bacterium
GTAGCAACCGATGTTGTTTTTGGTAATATTGTCGCTTCCGCAAATGTCACCTCAGCGAGTTGGACCGTATCACCTGATCTATTATCAGGTACGGATTATTTCTGGCGTACGAGAAATGTGCAATCGTGTGGAGTAGACCCATGGTCTGCAGTCTCTACTTTTGAAACAGATGGTCCAGCATATTTGTGCCCATTCTTGGATGATTTTGAATCGGGCCAACCAGCCGGTTGGTCATTTACAGTAAATGGCGCCAATGCTCAATGGACCTTTGATGATGGTTTATTACCAAATGGAGTAGGGAACCCTGGGGCTGTCAACTGGGGAGTGTACAATGATTTTGCTTCTGGATTTTCTGGAACCAATAACGTAGCAACTGCAATTTCTCCTTCTTTTGATATGTCAGCCAATAGCTTCGTAGATATAAGTTTTGATTTTGCCTTTGTAGATGATCCTGCCTTTACAGAATTTGTTCAGTTGTCAGTGACTGATGGTTCTTTGACCTACTTTTGGGACGGCACCATTTGGACCATGACCAATGCCAATTGGCTCGACAGTGGTACTGTGACAAATGGAGATTTTTTCGAGACACTGCCGTCTGCACTGGATTTATCTGATGTCACCATTGAGTTGGTTTACAACGATAATAATTCATCTGCCAGAGGAGGATTTGGTTTTGATAATTTCGAAGTTTGTGGAGAGATCGCTCAATTATGCAGCATCACCTCTGCCAATGTCACCAACATAGCCTGCAATGATAACAATACAAGTAGTCAGGCTGATGATTATTTTACCTTTGATATCAATCCGATGGGTACAGATATAGGTGCATCCTATTCTATTTCAGGAGATTATACTGCTTCCTTTTTGTCATATGGAGCTCCTACTTCTATTGATAACGGAGGCCAAGGATTCTTAATTACCGATGGTAATCTTGCATTAAGCATCGCCGATGACCTGGATCCTGCCTGTAATTTTGCCCTTACTGTTTCAGCACCCGCTTCCTGTTCTACCTTCGATCCATGTACAAATGATTTTGTATTGACAGGTATAGAAAACGGCATCGCCGATTATGAAGCTACCACCATTGAATCCACCCAAGAAATTATCAACGGTGCTACCGTTGACTACGACGCCACAGATTTAATAAGCCTAGAAATCGGATTCACCGTTGAACTCGGCGCAATCTTTGAAGCCTTTTTCGATGGCTGCAACAACGGCGCCGGGGGATCCAATTTCCAAAACCCCGACGACGAAAACAAATAAAACTCATTACCCCTCGATATAAAAAAAGGATTTATTGGTTCAACCCAATAAATCCTTTTTTCTTTTTTAATCCTAAAATCCTAAAATCCTAAAATCCTAAAATCCTAAAATCCTAAAATCCTAAAATCCTAAAATCCTAAAATCCTACATTCCCCACAATCCTACATTCCCCACAATCCTAAAAATCCTAGTTCCTCAATCCTATAATCCCTCCAATCCTAAAAATCCTAGTTCTCAATCCTAAAATCCTTATTTCCTAAAAATCCTAGTTCTAGTTCCACAAGCAGTTCGCAAACAACAATGCACCCCCATACCAATACCCCCTAAAATTTGGATTATCCAACAACATAATAATTTGTCCTTCGCCCTTTTGTTGTTTCATAACAGATACCGCCCCTTTTGCTTTTATTAAATTTTGCTTTGAGCAATACCCTGAAAGCAATGGGTCATCTGCGTATTGAGCTACAACAGTCAAGTATTTGGTTTGATCAGCCACATACCATTGTGTCCCCTTTCTGAATGTCGGAAGAACATTATTGGTGTACCCATAAAACAACGGATCTTTCAAGTCAATCTGAGACTTGAAAATGGCACCACCGATAACCTGTCCACTCGTTTTCAAAGTTTCACCACCATCTTGCTCCTCAACAACTTGTAAGTTTACCATTCTCAGTTCGTTCAATTGGTCAATGGCTCCACGCAGTGCAATCAAGTTACCACCTGCTTCAATCCATGCATTCAGATTCTCTACGGCTTCCTCACTAAATGAAGCATCATTGTACCTCCCATCTGAAAGTATTATCGTTGTGTATCTGTCAAGTTTGGCTCTTTTTAATGCTGTAATGTCAATCCTGGTTGCTGGGATCTTCCATCGGTGGTCCATCTGAAACCAGGCGTCTCCTGCTTCATACGAATTAACACGACCACCAGTTACGATAGCTACTTCTATAGGATCGGTATTTATTTCCATAGTGGGCAATCCCATTTTTGTAAAGTTGTCTATGGCTTGATTGGCCTCAAGGTATTGAATATCATTGCGCTGACATTCACCAAGTAGTTTTCCATATTGTTTGGTTGTTAGACCTTCAGTATTTAAGAAAATACTTCCTGCTGAAACCTTTGTGTCATTCAATACAAATTCCTCAGAGCTTCTATACCATTTATCCGTTAGGGTGCTGATTTGGTAGAGTATCCTTGGTGCCATATAGTTGCTCCATGGAATAATGATGCAAGCTGATTTTTTAAGTCCTGAAAGTTTGAGTTTCTTCTCTTTGATTTCAGTTCGCTTCAGTGAATTGTATTGGCCTTGGTTGAGTCTTTTGTATTCGCTGTTAAAGGCATAGGGAAAGGTCCATGTAGACACATCATAAAAAACACTGTCCTGAAAACTCGTCTGTGTTTCAAATATTGACTTGATCATGGTGTATTGTTTTTGCGCTACCGGCACAACAAAACTTTCACCTGCCATGAAGGTTGTTTCTTCTTTTGTGTAATCTCTGCTGATTCCCTCGGCAGAAATTTTGTGTTGCTTAAGAATGTCTAGAAATCGATTTCGTTTCCATGGATCCTTTTCATGCACTATGTAAGCTTGTACTTCATCTTCCTCAGCTGTTTTCATTCTATCCCGGAAAAAGTCGTATTGGTATTTCAATAAATCTTCTCTCAATGCGACCGTTGCTCTATAAGTCGATAACGATGTTACGATCTGATTTCTTATTCCAAAAGGAAAACTCAATATTCCATTATTGGTTTCTTGTCTGATTCCTTCTGATGTTGCTTGTTCAAACAAAATTCCAACACAGCCTTGGCCATCCGGATAAGTTGATCCTTTCCCGTAGTAAAAGTCATCAAAACGTTCTTTGGTAAAATATTTTGATCCAATAGAGTCCAAGGCTGTCTTATGAAATTCAGAAATCTCTTCGGTCAAGTCTTGATTGATTTGTGGAGTTCTCGGATTGGTGCGACTAGGTACTCCTGGCTGAAAGAAGAAGGTAGAGTTCTTTCCCATCTCATGATGATCTGTCAACACATTGGGATTCCAATCCTGGAATGTCTCGATTCTTCCTCTGCTTTCTGGGTGGGTCAACAATAGCCAATCTCTATTCAAGTCAAACCAATAATGATTGGTTCTTCCTGTTGGCCATGGTTCATTGTGTGCCATGTCATTGGGGTCTGTAACATGCATCTGATCTTGAAATGCATTTACCCATGCAGAATATCGTTGAAGCCCATCTGGATTATAGCAGGGGTCAAGCAGAACCACTGTATTGTCAAGGATTTCCAGAACCTCATCGGATAGTCCTGCCGCAAGATGATAGGCAACCAACAAGGCAGCATTTGAGCCACTCGATTCATCTCCATGGATACTGTATCCTTGGAAAATAACCGCTGGTAGGTCGGACAGATCCAATTCCTTATTGAACGACGGATCAGCCAATTGCTGGTGACGACGCTTGATCTCCTCAATGTTAGATTGATTGTCTTTGCTGGTGATCGTTAATGTAACCAAAGGCCTTCTTTCATACGTTTGCCCATATTCACGGATCTTTATTCGATCAGACTTTTCTGCCAATAAATGCATGTAAGCCAGTAATTTATCATGATTTACATGCCATTCACCGACTTCATGTCCTAGGAAATCCTTTGGAGAAGGGATACTTGAATCATATTCTGTAGCCGGTAAATAGTAATCAATGTCAATTTCGCTAAAGTCAAATTGGGCATTAGCTTGAAAATTTATAAAAATGGATAGCGCAACAATGCGTAAAATGATACTTTGCTTCATTAATTTCGTGTTTCGAAAACTGATTAGCCGAAATGACCGTAGTTCTTATGTTTTTTATAGGTGCTGTCTTCCTAGCACTCCTGTTTCTTAACCTTTATTTCAGAATTAAGGTATTAAAATCTTATAAGATACTCGTGCAAAACAGAGTTGATTTTGAAGCCAAGTGGATATTGAATGAAAAACGGATGGAATCAGAGGTGATACCTCATCATCCTAGAATGGCAGACGAAATAAGGACTTTTTCTAAACACATCAGATTTTCGATGAAAATTGCATCAATTTTAATCACCCTAATCACAATATTAGGAGCGATTTTGATGTATTATAAGTAACAAACCAAACAAAGAGAAAACCAACCGTTGAGAATTGGAGTTGTAGGAACCGGACATCTTGGGAATATTCATTTGAAATGCTTGAAAAGCACCGCTTTTCAATGTATGGGTGTTTATGATCTTGATCAAGCAAAATCAGCCAAAGCGGCTTCAGATTTTGGGATCCCTGTATTCTCTTCCTTTTCACAACTTTTGGACGCCGTCGAGGCGGTTATTATAGTCAGTGATACAACTTCCCATTACGACCTTGCTCGACAAGCCATTCTTCATGGCAAGCACGTTTTTATTGAGAAGCCTGTAACGGCAAATGTGGCTGAGGCTTTGGCATTGAAATCACTCGTAGAGGACAACCCTACGTTAAAAGTTCAAGTTGGTCATGTCGAGCGCTACAATCCTGCCTTTGTTTCCGCTCTTTCACAATTGAATCAACCCAAATTTATTGAATGCCACCGTTTGGCCAATTTCAATCCAAGAGGAAACGATGTCTCTGTCATTTTGGATCTGATGATTCATGATTTGGATATCTTGCTTTCTGTTGTCGATTCCGAAATAGCTGAAGTACGTTCCAATGGTGTTTCCATAGTCTCAAAATCGGCAGACATCTGTAATGCCCGATTGGAATTCAAAAATGGTTGTGTAGCCAATGTAACAGCAAGTAGGATTAGCTTGAAGCAAATGAGAAAATTTAGAATTTTTCAAGAAGATGCGTACGTTGGAATTGACTTTCTAGATAAGTCAAATCAAGTCATCAAACTAAATGACGAGCGAGTGGATGATTCTCTCGAAATTGAAACAGGTCGAGGTATCAAATACTTAAATGTAGACGCACAACCTACCATCAAGAGCAATGCCATTGAAGAAGAACTAAAAGATTTCTATAAATCGATTATAGAAAATATAGAGCCAAAAGTCAATGTAGAACACGCACTCAAAGTGATGGCATTGGCTGAACAAATTGAAAAGAATTTAAATCAGACGTATGTATAAGTTTTATTTCGTCATAGCAATATTGATCTTCACCAGTTTGGGTTGCGCCCTGTTCGATAATTTTGACGAACTTCCCATGTTTGTGACAGTAGAATCGGTCGGTGTAGTCACCAACCCTTCACAAGGAAGTGCCAGTCATAAAATCCAAGATATATGGCCGAGCGCAGATGGTCAGAGCATTGGCGTATTTGAAGTGCCAACAACTTTTCCTGTACTAGACGATGATGCCATTACGACCATGACCTACTTTGCAGGCATCAGGAGGGTAGGTATTGCAGATGATCATACTATCTATCCATTTTATGAAAGAATAATAGTAGACAAAGATTTTGTAGCTGAGTCTGCTTGCATTGAAAATTTGACCTTCAATTACATCGATAATCTAAATTTTAGAATTGTGGAAGATTTTGAGATTAGCCATGTTTTCTCTAGAGATGTCGATGAAGATCCTATTACTGAACTATTGATTACAAGTACTGGAGGATTTGAAGGCAATTGTGGATTGATGACACTCACAGAAGAAAACCCGGAAATTGAAGTAGCTACAGCATCTGAAATTTCTGGAATTCCAACCAATGGAACCGCTGTTTACCTAGAATTGGACTACCAAACAGAAATAAATCTCAACGTTGGCCTTCAAGCCAATATAAATGGCACTGAGTTTGAACAATATTTCCTTACACTAACACCTAATAGCATCTGGAACAAAGTCTATATCGATCTTTCAGAAATACTACAAGACTCAGGACTTGATTCTTATAGAGTTCTTTTTGGTGCAACCTATCAAGGATCTACAACGGCAGAAATTAGAATTGATAACGTCAAATTGGTGCATTTCTAGGAATGAATCCAGGACAAAGACAAATAGAATTATTCATCTACCGATTTCTAGATTGGTTTACAGCATGCTTAGCGTGGTTTCTATTCTTTGTCTATCGTAAAAATCTTGAAAACCCCAATGCCGACTTTAGTTACTTTTTGACCGATCCAAAACTTTGGCAAGGTCTACTGCTTATTCCGATCGGCTGGCTTTTGTTGTATTCGATTTTTGATAAGTATTCTGATATCTATCGTTTTTCAAGATGGTCTACATTGAAACGTACTTTCGCGATTTCATTTGTAGGAGTAATACTGCTTTTCTTTACCGTATTGATGGATGATACTTCCAATATCTATACAACTTACATCAATCCATTCTTAAGATTGTTTGCACTCCATTTTTCTTTGACAGCCGCAGTAAGGATGATATATCTTACCTATTCCAAAAATAGACTAAAAGCAGGTAAGGTAAAATACAATACCCTGATCATTGGAGGAGATAAAAATGCTGTTGACATTTACAACGAACTGCAAGCCAAAGTATATGGTAAGGCACATAACTTCATTGGATTTATTGATTCCAATGGAAATACGGTCAATCACCTTGTGAAAGAAATTCCTTTGATCGGGAAACTGACAGATCTTTCATTGATCATCGATGAAATGAATGTTGAAGAGGTCATCATCGCCATAGAGACATCTGAACACAATAAGCTCAAGAACATCCTTGATGTCCTTTACGATTATAGCGATAGATTATTAGTAAAAATTATTCCTGATATGTACGACATCATGCTCGGAAATGTGCAGTTGACGCATATCTATGGGACTATATTGATTGAAGTTGATCAAGAAATCATGCCGAGGTGGGAGATGATGGTCAAGCGTCTGATAGACCTGGTCGTGAGTATTATCGTGCTGGTCATATTGTCTCCATTGTATCTTTATATTGCCATCAGAGTTAGATTTTCATCAACTGGACCTATTCTTTATTCGCAAGCGCGGATCGGAAAAAACAACAAAGCTTTTCAGATTCTTAAGTTCAGATCCATGGCAGAGAATGCTGAGAAAAATGGCCCTCAATTGTCCCATGATGAAGATCCAAGAATCACCAAATGGGGGAAAGTAATGAGAAAATGGAGATTGGATGAGTTGCCCCAATTGCTAAATGTATTGAAAGGGGAGATGTCCTTGGTTGGGCCAAGGCCTGAAAGACAATTTTACATCGACCAGATTATGGAGAAGGCGCCTCATTATAAGCACTTATTGAAGATCAGACCAGGCATCACTTCTTGGGGACAGGTAAAATACGGTTATGCATCCAATCTTGACCAGATGCTTCAGCGTTTAAAATACGACATCATCTACTTAGAAAATATGTCGATAGGTCTTGACATAAAGATTCTCTTTTATACGATCTTGGTTTTGTTTCAAGGAAAAGGTAAATAATGAAACGAAATTTCGGACTTATTGGATTTCCCCTTAGCCATACGTTTTCACCATCCTATTTTAAGGCTAAATTCAAAAAGGAAAAAATCAAAAGAGCAGAGTATTCTGCATATCAATTGGAAGATATTTCGGTTATCAAAGACCTGATGGTTTCTGAAGCGATTGAAGGCATGAACGTAACCATTCCGCACAAAGAAACCGTCATTCCTTTTCTGGATGAACTCAGTGATGAGGCAAAAGCCATAGGTGCCGTTAATACCATTACAGCAAAAAAAGGTAAGCTTATAGGTGAAAATACAGATGTATATGGATTTGAAATTTCATTAAAGAAATTACTTGGTAATGCCAAAGTGCAGCACTCTTTGATCTTGGGAACCGGTGGTGCTTCAAAAGCAGTCGCTTTTGTATTGGCAAAAATGAATGTCAAATACGATTTTGTTTCTCGCTCAACCAAGAAAGGATTAAGCTATAAACACCTGGAAGGGAAATTGAAAAACTACCAACTCATAGTAAATACAACACCTTTGGGCATGGCGCCCAATGTAAACACATGTCCGGATCTTCCATATCATGAAATTACTTCCAATCATTTCTTTTATGACTTAATCTATAATCCGGAAAAAACTCTATTTTTGGAGAGGGCCGCAAGTCAAGGAGCTAGCATTATGAATGGACATAAAATGCTGATCCTTCAAGCTGAACGTTCATGGGAAATTTGGAATAGATAGAACCAAACAATGGCAGAAGAAAAACCAATATTAGATTTTCAAGATACCAAAATCGCCTACGCACATAAATCAGATGCGGAATTGAAAGACATGTATCGTCTGTTCAAATTAATGAACAATGGTGCACTAGTAAACGTAGGTTCCTCATTAGGACTGACGGCTGTTAAATACAATCTTCCATTTGCGAAAGCGATGGTACGAAAAACCATCTTCTCGCAGTTTGTAGCTGGAGAAACCCTACTAGATTGTCAGCACGCAATTTCACATCTTTTCAACAACAACACACTGACCATCTTGGATTACGGCGCTGAATCCAAAACGACAGAACAAGATTTGGATCATGTAAGAGATGAAACAATCCGCGCAATCAAGCTCGCCGCATCCAATGATTCCGTCCCAGCTGTCAGCACAAAAATTACAGGACTTGCCAAGAATGATCTTCTCGAAAAACTGAATGAGTCCGAAGATCTTAATTCTGCAGAGCAACACGATTACGACAAAACATTCGAGCGTCTTGACGCGATATGTCAGACAGCTTTCGATCTCGGCGTGTCTATATTGGTAGATGCTGAAGAAAGTTGGATGCAGATTGCCATGGATCGATTGGTCGATCAGATGATGGAAACGTACAACAAGGAAAAAGTTACCGTTTACAATACTTTTCAGTTGTACAGACACGACAAGTTGGACTTCTTAAAAGAAAGCCACGAAAAAGCCATTGCCAATGGTTATATGCTCGGTGCCAAGTTGGTAAGAGGTGCTTACATGGACAAGGAAGCCAATCGCGCAGAGGAACTTGGGTATGAAAGCCCAATCCAAAAATCAAAAGCAGATACCGATAGAGATTTCAATGAAGGCATAAAATATTGTGTTGAAAACCATGAAACGATTGGCTCTATTTGTGCATCGCACAATTTGGAGAGCAACTTGTATCAAGCCAAATTGATAGAAGAAAATGGCATCAACAAAAAGAATCCACACCTTAATTTTTGCCAACTGTACGGCATGAGTGACAACATCACTTTTAATCTTGCTTCAGCGGGATACAATGTGGCAAAGTACACTGTGTATGGTCCAGTCAGTGAAGTGCTTCCTTATCTCGTGCGACGTGCCAAAGAGAATTCTTCTGTTACCGGAGATATGTCTCGAGAGCTTGCTCTGATCGTAAGCGAAATGAAACGAAGAGGTCTGCGCTAGTATTGATCCGTTGACAACATGACCAATGTGCATGCATGCACAATCTCAATACCTGCCTCCTTCGCTCGTTTGGCAAATTCAGGATTCTCTGCACCAGGATTGAAAATAATTCTTTCAGGTTTTAAGCTTAATAAATAGTCTTCCGAAGGCCCAAGTCTGTCAGCACCTACATATACAGTGACCGTATGGATGTCATCATAAACAATCTGTTCGGTGGTGATGTCTACATCAGAAATCTTACCTGGTCTCAATCCCAATGCAATGGTTTCGTGACCATGATTTCTTAACTTCTTTACAGCCATGTTGGAATATCTTTCCGGTTTGGTAGAAGCTCCTATAACGAGTGTTTTTTCCTTTTTATCCATTGTTTTGATGGTGTTTTAGCCTTTGTTATTCTTTGATATTTATGGTCTCAAAACTTCTTTGTACCTTATGTTTAAAATGAAACCTGAGATGAAAAAAGTCTTTTACCTAGTATTTATAAGCCTTTCTATTTTTGCATGTAAAGATGCAGATAAAACCCAATCAACCAACACAGCTAGTAGCTCAGAAGTTACGCTTCCCATGGTTTTTTCAGACTACAATTGGGATAATAGACCCACGACGGCTTTGGATTCTATGCTTCACAAATACACTCCGTTTACCTTAAAGGCTGATTTAGGTCATTTGTCTGACAATCAAAGACAGATTGTTTCCAAGTTGATCGATGCTGGAGAGATCATAGAGGAGTTGTTTTGGTATGAGGCGATAGGGGATAAGAAGACTTTTTTGGATGGAATATCTGATCCTTCATTGAGAGCTTTTGCACGCATCAATTATGGTCCTTACGATCGTCTAGATGGGAACAAGCCTTTCATCGATGGTTATAATGAGAAGCCGCTTGGCGCAAATTTTTATCCTGCCGATATGACCAAAGAGGAATACGAAAGCAGTGATATTGAAGACAAGAGAGATCTATACTCTTTCGTCAGAAGAGATGCTGATGGAAAATTAATCTCTGTTCCTTACCACAAACAATTTGAAAAACAAGCCAAGCAAATTTCTGACATCTTAAAGGAATGTTCTGAGCTTGCAGAGGATGAAGGCTTTAAACTATACTTACAACACAGATCAAAAGCCATGCTTGATGATTATTACCGTGTAAGCGATATGGCTTGGTTAGAAATGAAATCCAATATGATTGATGTGGTCATCGGCCCAATTGAATCTTATGAAGACCAACTTTTTGGGACAAAAACCGCACATGAATGTTATGTGCTTTTGAAAGATATGGAGTGGAGTAAGCGATTGGAAAAATATGCAGCATTCTTGCCTGAACTGCAGAAAGGATTGCCTGTGCCAGCAGAATATAAAGCAGAAGAGCCAGGTAATGAAACCGAATTGAATGCCTATGATGTGATTTACTATTCAGGGGATTGCAATGCCGGTAGCAAAACCATTGCCATCAATCTGCCAAACGATGAGATTGTCCAACTAAAAAAAGGAACCAGGAGGCTCCAATTGAAAAACGCCATGAAGGCCAAATACGAGAAGATCTTACTGCCGATTTCTAAAGAATTGATAGACCCTTCACAAAGAAAACACATCACCTTCGATGCCTTCTTTTCCAATACCATGTTTCACGAAGTATCCCACGGTCTAGGAATCAAAAATACCATAAACGGAAAGGGACTCGTAAGAGAAGCACTTAAAGAACACGCCAGTGCACTTGAAGAAGGCAAAGCAGATTTACTAGGGTTGTTTATGATCAAGCAGCTTCACGACAAAGGCGAACTAACAGAAGATCTTATGGATTACTACGTGACTTTTATGACGAGTATTTTCCGTTCTGTAAGATTCGGTGCTTCCTCTGCCCATGGAAAAGCCAACATGATCCGATTCAATTATTTTGATGAGATGGGAGCATTTTCTCGCGATGAAAAAACCGGTTTCTACAAGATCAATTACGAAAATTTTGAAAAAGCCATGAATAGCTTAGGTGAGAAAATACTCAGACTACAAGGCGATGGCGATTACGATGGGGTAACCCAACTCGTAAAAGACAAAGGCCTGATCAAAATGCAATTACAAAAAGACCTCGACATGTTGGCCAAGAAAGGAATACCAGTAGATGTTGTATTTGAGCAAGGGAAATCGGTATTGGGTTTGTAGGCAGAGCAGGATTCTTTTAGTTAAGGACATACAATGAAAAACAAATGATTTTTGAATATTATGCTTGTTGTATATGTTCTTAATTATATAATGGATGTAACGACATTTTCTATTGAAATGAATAATTTTCATTTTTATGGAGCAAGTGGGTTAATACTTTTGGCTATAATTAATGTTAAACCAAACAGAAAATATTATTTTCTCGGATTGGCAGTATTTACTTTTTTGATTTTTATTTTTAGTGCCTTCAGTTTCTTAAAGCGAATTGAAAGTTACTTTGCAATGTCTACTTTTATATATATGATTGTAGCAGGTATAATATTTTGGTATTGTATTGTCGGTATTAAAGATGAATTTAGCTCTGTGTGATTGGTTCTGAACTAATATTGGAGGTCATCCAGCAAGACACCCATCCAGTGTGTTTTTTGAGTTTAGTGGTCATGAAATTACTCCATAAAAGAAATCACAATGAAAAGTCAATTTTATTTAGTCTTAGTTTTTTCAATGTTGCTTAATACTTGTAATCTTAGCAAGTATCGCGAACAAAGATTGAACGAGAAGATTGATGCTGCTATTTTGGATGAGGATGTTGAAGTCTTTAAGAGTTTAATTGATTCAAATTCTGGGTTAAATATTGAATTCGATAATAAATCTCTTTTTTATCATCTGGTTTGTCGAGAAAATCCAAACTATGAAATGGTTGATCATTTGCTTGATCTTGGGGCAGATCCATTTGAGGCGGACTTTAATACAGAGGATTATTCTTTAGATTCTCCGGTGACGTGTTGCATTAAATCTACTAATGAAGAAATTTTGAATTTAATTCTACAAAAAAGAGATATTAATACTGTAAAGAAAGATTACTTACAAAGGTATTTGATTATGCCAATTGCTTCTACGGATGTTGAGATTGTGCGTTTGTTGGCTAATTCAATTGATGATCTAAGTGATTTTGATGTATGTTTTTATACTCCCTGGGCTTTGGCGGTTGAAAAAGCAATGGTATCTGAGTCGATTCATCTTAATGATAGTGATTGGGAGGGAAAGGAAAGAAATGATTTAGAAGGGGCACTACTTGTTTTAAAAATATTGATTGAAAATGGTTGTCAATTAAGCAAGGAAGAATTTGATTTTACAATTCACTACTCAATTGATTATCCAATAACATTCAAGTTTTTTATTGAAGAAATTTATAAAAAGTATCTCGATGAAAATTTCAACCTTGATGGAAAAGAAATTATTGAACTCCTCGACGAGGCAATAATTTATGAGAAAAATTTATTTAATGAAGAAAAGAAAATTAAATTATTTGCTTCTCTCAGAGAATATTTAATTGCCTATTTTGAAGAAGAGGGATAGTAGTTCCGTCAAATAAAAAATAAACTCTCATCATAAATTAAATTAAATTAAATTCAAATCATTAGCATGCTTAGGCTTTGTGGTAAATTGATAGGTAGTATAAGTTTAAATAAAGCACTATAGTAGAGTAGGGAAGAAGCTAAATAATCTATACACTCATCAATTAATCAACTTCAACACTTCCTTCAGCTCTTTTTTGATGTTCCTACTTATAGGGATATTTGTCTTGTCTTTCATGATAATAACATTTTCACTAAAGTTCACTTTTTGAATGTGATTGATGTTTATGATATAGCTACGATGTGGTTTTATAAAATTAGGAACATCTAGAAAATCACTATATTTTTCTAGTGATATTCTATTGTGATAACTGGAACCATCTATCAATTTTGTCAAGCAATATATTCTTTCAGACTCTATAACGGCAATGTCCTCTATTTGAACCCTGTAGAAATCACCTTTCTTTTTGAGATATACCTCACCTTTATTCATTTTATAATCGGATGATGCATTTGTTAAGGAGCCATGGCTAGTTTTTAATAATAGATTTATGGCTGACTTTAATGTGTATTGATCTATAGGTTTGATGATGTAGGTAGTGTAATTGATTTTTTCTGCTAATTCATAATGCTCATCGTCAGCATATGAGGTTAAAAATATGATAGGAATCTTTAGGTGTTCTACCTTCTCAGCAATATCAATACCACTAAGTTTTCCCTTGATGTCAATATCCATCAATATGATATCAGGTTTATTGTCAAGAATTTCAATGAGCGCATCTCCACTATTGTCAACCGTGCCGATTACCTGATGTCCTAATTTTTTTACAATTATTTCTAACTCTAAGGAAAAGGAGAAATTATCCTCGACGATAATAATATCAAGCGGTAAAGTCATAAGAATGATAGGATTGTTTGGGGTAAATGTACTAATTCTCTATGTGTTTCAAAGATTGGTGTAGCAAATAAATAAACTGATGTTTTTAAAGATTGCAATTGGGAACACCAACTATACCGTTTGGAACAAAAGCCCTTAAACAGCTTTATTCTTTATTGATATTAGATTAACCTTTTAAAACAATTAGAAACAATTAGCAATGAAACTACAGATCTTGATACAAGGGTTATGTGTCTATTTCATAAAAGGCTATTCTCAAATTTCAGTATTCGAAGCTTTAGAATCTGATGGGGCCAATGGGATAGATTCACATAGCTATTTGAAGTATCTCTAATCTACCTTTAGTCTCAAAGAAGAACAAAAACAGAGTGATAATTAAAGTCGGAATTAACTAAATCATAATAAAATAAATAGACCTCATTTAATAAATTAAAACTATCTAAAATGAAAAATGTATTATTCACATTGTTTATAGCGATGATCGCTTTTATAGATGTTGCCAATGCACAGACAAATCCCAAAATAAGTATTCAAGGAATATTGAGAGAGGCGAGTGGTATCGCTGTCGAAGATGGAGAATATGATCTGATGTTTAGAATATACACTGATATCAATGACCCTATATCTGAAAACATATTTGAAGAAGAGCATCCAGGTGTAACAGTAGCCAACGGTATTTATTCTATTTATCTAGGCGAACATACTTCAATGGGCGGCTTGAATTTTGATGAAGTATACTATGTTGGTGTTCAAGTAGGAGCAACTGAATTACAACCTCGAATTGAGTTGACGCATTCTCCATACTCTATGGCAGCAAGATCTGTTTCTTGCTCTGGCGCAGTAGGTGATGTGAAATATTCCATCTTAGATTGGGATGACTTTCAAGAAGTCAATGGAGATTGTTGGATTCAAATGAATGGACAAAGTGTGGATAATACGACTGCCATTGCACAAATGTTTGGCATAACAGAAGTTCCTGATATGTCTGGATTATTTATGAGAGCTCATGAATGGAATGATGGCAATGATCCAGATCGAACGCCAAATAGTGAAATAGCTACATTGCAAAGCGATGAGATATTGGCTCATGCCCACTCAGGTACAACAGATGAAACTACCTCTACCATGCCAGAGGGAGGGGATCACGATCATGAATTTACAGATTGGTTCGATCAGGATGCCAATGAAGTTTATGCAACTGAAGATATTTCTATTAGAGGAAACGCAGATGATAAAGAAGCTTTCGGTGACGATGATGGCAGTCGAAGACGTGTGAGGACTTCAACTACAAGTGAGGATGGATCACACAGTCATATTATGGATCCACATAGCCATACATTTACAACAAATACTTTTGGGGGTAATGAAACTCGCCCTAAAAACATGAACTTTTATATATACATAAGAGTAAACTAAGATTATCTCATTTAAATTTTCAAAAATGAACAAATTAAAGCTCAATAAAAAGATGAGCTTAATTGGGATGATGATAGTTTCATTCTTATTAAGTTTAAATATACATGCACAGCACGATACACTGTGTACTCAATTTGATGGGGAATACCAAACGCGAATTGCTATAGGCTATGGCGCGGCTACAGGTCTCCAAAGTACCTTTCAAAATACAGATATATTGATTGGCCAACCGCTTATTGATAATAAGCCAGTTGGTCTAGATCCCTCTGTAAAATTTGGTTTAGTATCAGAACTTGCCCAAGCTCCTAAACCACCATTTTTAGCGGCAAGCCAAGGAGTGTTTCCAGATCGGGTCCAATTAGATTGGAGAGTAGATAAGTTTGGAGCACCTTCCCAAGAGTTTAGAATATTCCGTGACGGAGCATTCCTTGGAAAATTTGATAATGATGTTAGACAGTACATTGACTTTAATGTGCAAGCAGGAGAAGTTTATAATTATTCAATCAAGGGAATTGGAGGAACGGGCTTGGAAAGTCTTTTGGCTGATGAAATAGGATTTGTTAATCCTAATGGTGTGATATCAGGACAAATAAAAACAAGAAATGGTAATCCAGTTCCTAATGCTACCGTAAGTGTCGAACCAACATTTAACAAGGCCTTAATTTTTGACGGTGTTGATGATTATGTTTGTATAAGCTATCACGATACGTTACCTACGGAGCAATTTACATTTAGCTCTTGGGTGAAAATCGATGGGGAGGCAGACGGAGCATCCATTGTAGACTTAGGCTCTGATATCAATCAGAATTGGTGGTTGCATACTTCTGATAGTGGAGACCCCAAAGGGATCACTTTTGGGATTGGTGGAGGATCATCTACCAATGTAGAACAAAGTTTGGTTTTTGCGGAGGAACCTGATGACTGGCATCATGTAGCAGCAGTTTATAATGGCATAGCAATGACCCTGTATCTAGATGGAGAATTTATGGGATCCAATGAAGTAGTGATGGACACTGCTAAAACTAGATTTGTTTTTGGTAGTGTGCGAAATTTAGCAGAAGGTTTTTTTAAGGGTGGTCTCGATGATGTAAGAATATATGATCGCGCGCTTTCGCAAACGGAACTATTGTTATCCAAAGATATTACTGCCAGCAATCGAGATGAGGGTTTGGTAGGATATTGGAAATTTGAAGAAGGACAGGGAGAAAAAGCATTTGACCTGAGCGATACACAACTAGATGGCTTTTTATTTGGTCCATCCTTTTCTTCAGATGCGCCGCCAATTTCCAATGCGGGAATGACGGATTCAGATGGAAATTATATTATTGAAGGAATTGACTATAGTTCGCATTCACAATTTGATGTGAAACCTAGTAAGACTTTTTATAACAACTTTTCATTGGAGTTTAATGCAGCAAATAATAATTATGTAAAGTTGCCGGATTTTGATCTTCCAGATACGGCTTCTATTGAGTTGGTGGTTTTACCTTTTGATCGTTTTTCAGAACAAACGATTTTAAGTTACGGGTCAGGCGCCAATGCAGAATTTAATCTTTATGTTAATCAAGGCGAGTATTTTCTAAGTTTAAATGGAGAGACTCAACAGATTGCTCAGCTGAGTGAGGCTTACGATCATTTAGCTTTAGTAATTGATGGTGGCGCTGACCTTGTTGAGGTTTATCTTAATGGTACCAGCGTTGGCAGTTATAACTATGCTTCAGTAGGTGGAGCTTGGTCTGGAGAGAAATGGATGGTTGGTGCTATAGATACATTAAATCCAAATAATTTTTATACAGGATTGGTGGATGAGTTGGCTGTTTTTGATACGCTATTAACCCAAGGAACCATTCAAGTACATGCAGGCCTCGGTGATGGAGGTGGAGTTGATTCATCTGATCCGATGGTCTATGCCTATTACAATTTTAATGAAAGTGAAGGAGATGAAGTGTATGACTTTGGACCCAACATGTTCTCAGATGGCGAGATTTTTGGAGCGGCGTATTCTATTGTTGCTCGTAGGCAAAAAGAAGAACCGCATGCCTTTGATCCAAATATTAGAAAAGTAAATCTCAATAATTCAAGCACTAGTGTTGATCAAGTAAATTTTACAGACATTTCAACGGTATCTATTTCAGGTGTTATAAGATTTGAGGATACTTTCTGTTTTCAAGATAGTGTGGAGATTTTAGTAAATGGCAGCTCATATTTCCCACCAATCTTTACCGATTCAGAGGGGCGATTTGTTTCAGATTTTGAACCAGGATCAAACATCTTTTTAACACCTAAATTCGGAAATATTCCTGATACAACACTTCATAATTATCTGCCTGCTGCATTTGAAGTACGTAGATTAAATGTCCCTGTTGCTAATGTGTTGTTTCAGAATACCACACAGAGAGAAGTACAAGGACAAGTTTTTGGTGGTGATTGTCGTAACTCCATCATTCCAATAGATGAAAATGGAGTTCCGCAGGCTATCGTGAAAGTAAAACTTGCGGCTCAGAATGGTTGCTATGAAGAGGTGATCCAATTGTTGAATCCTGATGGGACATTTAAATTTGAGAATATACCTCCTATTCCCGTAACAGTATCTGTCATTGAACACTCAAATCCGAATATCTTTAACGAATTTCAGATTCAAGGAGGTTTTGCTTTGGATATGAGTGAGATGGAAAAAGACACAGTAGAATTTCAGTACAATAGTAATCCAATTGTGGAACTAAGTCCTATAGAAGATGGTGTTCTTGGCGAAGATTGCGGACTTGACTTAGTATATGATTCTCAACATTTTAGCACACCTAAAATATATTCAAATGAGGTCAGAGTATTTCAACCTTATAATGAGTCATTTGTCAATGAAAGTATTTGCTATCTTGATAGTTTTGACTTAATCATAAACAATGGACTACAAGAAAGTGCAGAAGAAAGAATCAAAAGTGATACAAGCAATTATGTTTATGAGTATTACATTAACAATCCAAACTTGATTTTTCCTCACAATAAAACACTGCAAGTATTGGCAATAGCAAATGAAAAAACCTCTGAATCCGCAACCTATGATGCTGTGGTTCTCGGTGAGCGACAGCAGATAGGGACGATTTCTACCAGTGGTCCTTCTGAGGTTTTAGGAGTACTACATGATCCCCCTGGTGACGCTTCTTTTGCGACCCTCGAAGAGGGAATGAAAACATGCACAACATGGCAAAGTGCACACCTTAATAGTGAAACAGCATCAGCAGGTGTCGCATTAAAGTTTGGAAAGAAAAAAACAATAATTGCCGGGAGTCCATTTTTATCAGTTTTAGAAACATTTGAGACAACGAATACAACGACCATTACAGGATCATTCGCCGCATCTCAAAATAATACAAATGAAGCTGAGTTTTGTATTGAAACAGTAAAAGAAATTAGTACCTCTGATGGAGATGATATCTGGGGACAATCTGCTGATGTATATTTTGGTGCTGCTATGAATTTTCAAATTGGCGCTAGAGATGTACTTGATTATGACTTTGAAAATTGCAGTTTTGTAAGTGATGTGACATTGACAATGGAGCCAGACGGCTTTGAAACCGACTTTGTATTTTCAGACTGGCAAATCCGTACGGTTGTTATACCAGAACTTGAGGCGATCATTGAACAAGGTGTTACAGAGGGTGTTACTGAGCAGCAGGTTGAAGCTGCAAGACGATCCAGAAGCAATTGGTTGAAGACTTTGGCAGATACTAGATTAAAAAAGTTAAAAGCTAATTATGACAGAAATATAACCTTTGACGCGGCCACTGTTTACAGTGAGACAACAACGACTGAATTAACAGGTACCAATACTTTTACCACAACCATTGGTGGTGGTGTCGATTTGCAAACTGAATTTGGAATTCAATTTAGTGGCCTAGGAACAGATTATAAGTTTACTGCTGGTTGGAGTCATGAGACAACTTCTAGTGAAGGGAATTCAGTAGCTAATACTGTTACCACTTCGTTTACATTGGCAGACGATGATCTTAATGATTTCTATTCAGCAGATCTAGCTGAGGAATATATAAAACTTGATTTTGATGATCTTGATGATTATGAAGATACGATCGATGACTTGGGTGAAGGTAATTTAAGTGCTGAAGATTTTGAGTTCAGACCAAATGATCAACCATTTATGAATACTCCAATATTCAGATTGGTTGGAGGAGAATCAATGTGCCCTTGGATTCCAGGCACTAGAAACCGTGAAGAAGTATTTCTTCAGGTGCCTGAGCCAGTGCAAGCCAACATTGCTACCAATACACCAGCAACTTTTCGTGTTGAATTGGGTAATATTGGTCCTAATGGTGTCGATGGATTGATCTATGAATTAGGTGTTGATGAAGGAGGTAATCCAGATGGGGCTCTCATAAAAGTTGATGGTCAACCACTCATAAGTCCTATTGAATTTCAATTTATTGGAACTACTTCAATTGAAAAAGTGATAACCGTTGAATATCCGGGTACTGGAGATTTTTCATTTGAAAACTTACGGTTGTATTTTGCTTCAGCTTGTCAAGTCGATCATTCTGAATCAGTAGGTTTTGATGCTGGGGTAGGTGGCTTTTTGATTTATGATGATTTTTCAGATAGCAACGGAGGAGAAGACGTTTACTCTAGGTTCTATAAGTCCTTTGAGATTTCTGCTTTCTTCATAGAGCCATGTTCTCAGATTGATATTGGTTTTCCATTACAGCAACATGTAGTCACGCCAGACGATATCGCTCCCAATGGCGACTTGTTGCTAAATATTACTCTTAACGAATATGATAATAATGATCCTGATTTAGATATTGTAAGAGTGCAATATCGTCCGATCCCAGGAGATGGCTCATGGATTAATATCGTAGAATTGCCTGCTATTGAATTTGCCAATAATCCCGTATTCAAAATTGTACAGTGGGATATGACAGAATTAAAGGATGGTGATTATGAAATAAGAGCAGTGGCAGATTGTGGTGGAACAATAGGTGGAGATTTGTCTCCAGGTATTTCTGAAGTGATCTTTTTGACAAAAGAAACAGATCCTCCATCCTTGTTTGGAGCACCCGAGCCCGCCGATGGATTGTTGACAGTAGGTGATGAGATATCTATCACCTTTAATGAATATATTCAATGTAACAAGCTTTTTGATGCTGATGGAATAGGCTCCAATATTAACCTGAACAACGTTGCATTGATTAATACAGAAACAGGAGCACTAGTGCCTTTCAGTCATGAATGTGTTGATGATAAAATAGTCATCACGATTGAGGCCGCTACACAATTTGTAGATGGTAAAGTACTTAAAGCTGTTGTTACTGATGTCGAAGATTTGGCAGGAAATCCAATGGATGTACCAATTGGTGCTCCTGGTAGTCCTACAGTAAACTTTAAAGAATGGGAGTTTCTTGTAGATCTTAATCCTCTAAGATGGGAAGCGGGTTCAAACATTAGGGAGGTCAAGCAAGTTGATGTTCCTCTTGCTCTCACTCGTAATATTGTCAATAATAGTGGCACAGCACGTAACTTTGCCATACAGGGAAATAGAATACTTAATCTTGATGGTTCAGTGACTTATGAAGACATCCCTTCTTGGGCACAAGTAGAACCAAGATCAGGAACCTTGGAGCCAGGAGAAATCTTACCGATTACTTTCTTGTTTCCTCAAGACTTATTGGTTGATGATTATCTTTCTGACTTTAATGTTGTAGGTGATGATAATAATTCAAATGCAATTTCTGCGGACCTAAAAGTTCGATGCGCTGGTCCTGATTGGGATTTTGATCGAGAAAGTGAGTTTGAAAACACCATGACCTTCACGGTGCAGTTGGATATATTTGGTGACATATCACTTGATAACTCAGACAGGGTAGCGGGCTTTATTGATGGCGAATTAAGAGGATCAGCCCATGTAGAATTTGTGCCTGCTTTTGAAGGCATAGACAATAATGGAGATGGACTTATAAATGACCTTGATGAGGCAGGAGCCTATATGGCATTTTTAACCATCTATGGTGATGAAACCGATTTTCCATTGATAGACTTCAATGTATTTGATGGATCGGAATGTATTATTTATTCTGAAGTTATAGAGCAGATAGAATATATTCCTACAGCTCAAGAAGGTATTCCGTCTGATCCGACAGTGTTACATGTGATGAATGTGGTCGATAGGAAAATTCCAGTTGCCGAGGGATGGACTTGGATATCAGTCAATCTTGATCTAACTGATAATTCTGCGGACAATGTATTAAGTAGTTTGGATGATAAGGAGGGCGATCTGATAAAAGATGATAATTCTTTTGCCAATTATACTTTGGGAACATGGATAGGAAGTCTTTCAGATATCTCTTTTGAGAAAAGATATTTATTCTTTTCAGAAGAACAAGACACAATTTGTCTTACCGGAGTGCCTTATGATCCAGAAACTTCTGAAATTGATATCAACAAAGGATGGAACTGGATTGGATTTGTACCACAGCAAGGAATGTTGGTGGATGACGCATTGGCAAGTTTATCTCCTTTGGAAGGTGATATCATTAAAAGCCAGACAGCCTTTGCTCAGTTCATTCCTACTTTTGGTTGGATCGGAAACCTTAATGTCATGGAACCTCCTCATGGTTATTTATTGAATATCTCAAATGCTGGTACCCTAAATTATAATTTTTCAGGAGGTCAGAGAAGAGGACCTAAACAGGGTTTAACGACCGAACTGTTTATGCCCCATTGGGAAGTGAACACATCTTTATATCAATACAATATGAACATCATGGCGACCATTGATGCTGATGATTATGAGTTACAAGAAAATGACCAAATTGGTGTATTTGTAAATGGAGAAGTCAGAGGGGTGGGCCAAGCAGTATTTGTAGAGCCTTTAGATCAATACCTATTCTTCATCACTGCCAATGGAAATATTCCTAATGAGCGTTTGGAGTTTGTATTGTATTCTGACAAAGATAATTTGGAAGTGGTATTAGAGGAGACGATGTTTTTTCAGCCCGATGATATTATTGGAGAAATTGAAGATCCTTTTGTTTTCAGACTCCCTAGCCTTACGGCAAATGAAAATGTGATTGAGCAATTCAATTCTTTGAAAGTGTATCCAAACCCGAGCAATTCATTATTTAATATTGAAATAGGAATGCGCCAGAATGAAGTGGTCCATATTGAAATAATGGACGCATTGGGTAAGCGTGTAGACTATATGAAGAAAAACTTAAATAAGGGAACTCATACTTTGAAATTTAAAGCGGAATCTCTTCCAGTAGGTGTTTACCATTTGAAAGTAGTTGGTCAAAGTATCGATGAGCGGCGTACACTTTTTAAAGTAGAATAGTTATTGATTTATGGACCAATGCTTAAAGCTCAAAATATCCTTTGAGCATTGGTCTTTTTTTTCCATTATTTACTTCAACATGTAAGTTTATGAAATCAATTTTACAAATTTTCATCATGTTTTTCTTAGTAATTACTAGTGTGACAGCACAGTCGCTAGAGGATATTCCTGATCAATTTACTGAAACAAATCAATATGACATATTAAATCTCAATGATTACATTACAGGGTCCACTTGTTATGAATTTGACATCAATCCTTCCAATATTGCCTCAACTGGACAAGCGGGCCATCCCAATCTTTCAAATTCGGAATATGAAGATGCAAGAGAAAATATGACAGTTACCATGAAGATTAATTATGCTGGTTTTAATTTAGGTCAACATCCTGAAGATGCCATCTGGGTTTATGACAATCAAGATAATCTTGCGGAAGTCAATGATTCTTATGTGGATCCTTTTAACCCCGATGAACACATATTTTACCTCAATGTCAGAGGGAATTTTGATAACTACTTAGCGAGGGTGATTTTTTACAGTGGTGTTCTTGATACTACCTTTGAATACTTTGATGTGTTTGAGTACGGTCATAACAAAGTATTAGGAACTGTTCTTGAACCATTTGTCATAGATGAGGCACCTTTGTTTTTTAATTTTGACGATGAGGAAAATACTATTTCAGCTAATATCGTAAATTCAAACTATGCTGGGGATATTTGTCTTGATGTGATAGCATTTGATTGTGAAGGTGAGGAAATTGGTACCGATCAAGTTTGTTATAAGCTTGGTCAAGATCCTTGCAGCAATCATGTAACTGTAAGTCAAGAACTATTAGCTGCAGAATTAAGCCAATTGTTTTTAGCAAAGTTCAGTATTAACTCGGCTGGGGTCATTGAAGAGGATCAAGTGATTGAGTTTTCAGCAGGTGAGTCTGTTTGTTTAATGCCGGGATTTGAAGTAAAGCAGGGAGCTGAATTTACGGTTGACAATGTTGGATGTCAGTAAGATTGCATTGATCTGTATAATAGGACGGTGTATGTTTGTAAAAATTTATAGCGTGTTTAGTATATTTTTTATACTTTCGAGTAACCCAATTTATAAGCAATTATTCAATATGCTATTTAGTGAAATCCCTTCTCGGAGTCGATTTGTAAGTCTCCTGCCAACTCAGATTATAATTTTATTCTTTGTTTTTCTATCCTCTAACAGTTATTCTCAAGAGCTTGAGTCTTTGGCTTCAGTTGATAGTATTGAAAGTCTTTTTCTTAAAGAATCCGATACAAAAGTAAAACTAAAACTTCTTAATGAGTTGGTGGAAGAGGCAGCGTCTCTTAAAGCTGAATCTTATTTTGAACTTTGCCCAAAACTAGAAAGTTATGCTGAAAATCTAGAGGATGATTATGCTTTGGCTACAATCAATAAGATAAGGGGTGAACAACTTTACAGGGAATCAAGGTATAGTGATGCAGCTGAATATTTTATTGTTGCTGTTGAATTATTTGAATCTATTGGTAATCAAAAAGATGCTTATTTGTCCAAAATTAAGTCGGGCTTGATGTTTGAACAAACGGGTAAGTCAGAAGAAGCGTTTCAAATATTTAATGATGTTCTTGATAGCAGCCAACATGATTCTTTATTACAAGTAAGAGGCGAGGCATATCTGCAGTTGGGTTCCCACTATTATAATCGCCGAAATATTGATTCTTCTGGATTGTACTACGAAAATGCACTTGAGGTATTTGAGCAGACTTTTGACTCACTTCGAATAACGGCTTGTCTTAATAATTTGGCAATCAATTATTATATGAAAGGCGAGGTGGATCGAAGTGAAGAAGCTTTTTTGAGATTAAAGTCATTGCATGAAGCCAAAGGAAATAAACCTAGGTTAGTCATGGTTTTGAATAATTTAGCACTTTTCAATTTAGAATTGGCTAGAAATGAACAAGCTCTTACATATGCAAAAGAAGCATATGGTTTAGCGATCGATACGGATGATAAAAATTTTCTGGTGAATATACTCACTACAATAGGTAACATTTATTTACAAACTGGAGAGTATGAATCTGCCTATAATTTTATAGTGAAAGTAGAGGAAGAGGTTCCAGAAGTCAAATACGATGGAAGAGTTATTGTCCTAGGTCTTAAAGGGCAAATATTAAAAGGTTTAGGAAGATACGAAGAAGCAGTAGAAGCTTTTAATGAATCAATTAAGATTGTTTCTGAAAAGAAAGTGCAGGTGCAAAGAGAAGTAGAAATGAAATCGCACCTTGCTTTGGCTTTGTTTGAAATCGGTGACATTGCCGAAGCAAAGAAAATAATCAATGAGCTTCAATCAAAAGAAATAGAAAGCCCTCTTCTTGCCACTGAAGTTGATTTTACGAAAATAAAATTGTTATATCATGAGCTTGACTATTTTGGAGTCATCAATTTAGGAGAACCTACTTACCAAAAATTAGAAACTTATAAAAAAACACAATTATCTTATAAGCTTTCCGAAATGCTATCTACAGCATATGAGCAGACAAATAATTATCAAAAAGCACTTGCCTATAGTCGTAAGTATCAAATCTTAAATGATTCATTGAACAATGTCGAACAAGTAAAATTACTTACGCAAAACACCAAAGATTTTGAGTTTGAATTAGAAAAACAAAATTTAGCTGCAGAACGTGCTAAAGAAGAAGCAATTTTAGAAGAAGAAGCTCTACGGTCAAAAATATTAGCTGGCTCCATTGGCTTCGTTGCAATGTTGATTTCATTCTTTTTTTACAAAAACAATCAACAAAAAAAGCTTATCGCCGAGAATAATTCAAGCTTGAAAGCATTGAACAAAACCAAGGATCAAATTTTTTCAATTATCGGACACGATCTTAAAAAGCCAGTTTTAGCTTTTCGCGGATTACATGACAAATTCAGCTACCTTATTGAAAATAATGATTATGAAAAACTACTAAAATTCAGCAAATCGATTGACAACGACGCTATACAATTAAATAAGTTGACAGATAATTTACTGAGTTGGGCTCTACTTGAAAGAGACGTTCTAACAACAAATAGCGAATCAATAAACCTAAAAGAAATTGTCGTAGAAGTGGTGAGATTGTTTCAACCTTTTGCAGAAAAAAAATCTATAAAATTTGATTATCAGATTGAAAACATTGTGGTTAAATCTGATCGGCATGCCTTGTCGACAATTATTAGAAATCTCGTTGATAACGCTATTAAGTATACACCAGAAGAAGGAACAGTAAAATTATATACTGTGCAGGATGGAAATAGAATCCAACTAAGTGTACAAGATTCAGGAATTGGTATTCCAGAAGAAAAAATCAATGATTTATTCTTACCAGCAATGGGCAAATCTACTGAAGGAACAAACGAAGAAAAAGGTACTGGTTTAGGCTTACACATCGTTGAAGAATTGGCAAAAAAAGTCAACGGAAGTATCAAAGTTAATTCAAGAATAGACGAAGGATCTTTATTTACTTTAAGTATTCCTGTTACTGCTTAATTAGATACAATTTAAGTTCAGTACAATCAAATATTGAATAGATTTAGGTCGCAGGAATGCAACATTTTAAGTAGTGGTGGTTTTTTAATTTTAATAACATTATTGCCGTAAATATTGTCATTGGGAAGTTGTTATATTATGTTGCCGTGAACAGTAAGTGATGCAGAATCTTGAATGATAGCTTCATTGCTATAGGTGGATCTACGCTTTTCTTCGATATACAAATTTGAAATAAGTTTTTGTTCAAGCTGCTTCAATAAAAAAGGTGGCCTAATAAAAGCTTCTATTGCATAACGGTTGTGCGTAGGTTTTTTCTGATTTTGTCTTTTTATTGTCGTTATATTGATTGAATGTAAAAATAGTCGTTGAATTAATTCATTTTTTAGAAAGAGTCAAAACCAAGTTTCATTCTTACTTAGAGGATAGTATCTTTGTTATATATTTCTCAAGCTTGATATTTTCACCAATACGAAATTTTATTCTAAATATTGCAAGGTATATATATGATGTGAAAAATATATAATAAATAACATTTTGTAATATACTACTAAGGGGTTAGTCTTCAGTGAAAATTTG